>NZ_JBSFPS010000002.1:0-103244 GCF_053588315.1 Streptosporangium sp. NPDC003464
CCGAAAGACCACCGGGCCGATGAGAGCGCTCCGTCCCAGAAGCGGCGCCCCCCCACCTGGCCAAGCTCGACGACTTCGGCCTGCTGCTCATCGAGCAGCCGCTGGCCAACGACGACATGGTCCAGCACGCCCGGCTCGCCGAGCGGCTGAAGACCCCGATCTGCCTCGACGAGTCCATCGAGTCGGCCGCCCACGCCGCCGCCGCCATCGCCCTGGGCGCCTGCTCGATCATCAACGTCAAGCCCGGCCGGATCGGCGGCTATCTGGAGGCCCGCCGGATCCACGACCTGGCCCGCGCCCACGGCGTCGCCCTGTGGTGCGGGGGCATGCTGGAGACCGGCGTCGGCCGCGCCGCCAACGTCGCCCTGGCCGCGCTGCCCGGCTTCACCCTGCCCGGCGACACCTCCGCCTCGCGCCGTTACTTCGCCACCGACATCACACCGCCGTTCGAGCTCCGCGACGGCCACCTGGACGTCCCGACCGGCCCCGGCATCGGCGTCGACCCCGTCCAGGACATCCTGGAGGAGGTCACCACCTCCACCGAGTGGATCACCACCTAGTGGCGGCGCCGGACGGCCCGGCCGCTAGCGGGACAGATACTCCTCCCGGACCCTGGTCCGGGAGAGCTTCCCGGTGGGGGTGCGGGGCAGCTCCTCACGGAACTCGATCACCCGGGGGTGCTTGAACCGGGCGATGCGCGGGCCGAGGTGCTCCAGCAGCTCCTGCGGGGAGGGCGGGGCGCCGGGCGCCGGCTGGACGAGCGCGACGACGGTGTGGCCCCATTCCTCGTCGGGCACGCCGATCACCGCGACGTCGGCGACCCCCGGGTGCTCCAGCAGCGCCGCCTCGATCTCGGCGGGGTAGATGTTCACCCCGCCCGAGACGATCAGGTCGGTACGGCGGTCGCACAGGAACAGGAAGCCGTCCTTGTCCATGAACCCGATGTCCCCGGGGGCGTACCACTCCCCCCGCATGCTGGCGGCGGTCTTGGCCGGGTCCTTGCGGTAGGCGAAGCCGCCGAGCCCCGACTTGACGTAGACCATGCCGGGCTCGCCGGCCGGGAGTTCCTCGCCCTCCGGGCCGAGGATCCGGGCCTCGAAGCCCGGCGCCGGGCGGCCGACCGTGCCGGGGCGCTCCAGCCAGTCGTGCGGCTTGACGGAGAAGGCGATGGTCGACTCGGTGGAGCCGTAGTACTCGTACAGGACCGGGCCCCACCAGTCCATGATCTGCTTCTTGACCGCCACCGGGCAGGCCGCGGCGGTGTGGACCACCTGCCGGAGCGACGACACGTCATAGGCGCGGCGGACCTCCGCCGGCAGCCGGAGCATCCGGTGGAACATCGTCGGGACCATCATCGCGTTGGTCACCCGGTACCGGTCGATCAGTTCGAGGATCCCGGCCGGCTCGAACCTGGGCGCGATCACCAGGGTGTGGCCCAGGTGCAGCGCGAACATCGTGTGGGCGCAGGGCGCGGAGTGGTACATCGGCGAGGTCACCAGGTGGATCCCGTCGCCCGGCCGCAGGTCGCAGACCTCGCCGAGGAACCAGGTGACGAGCGGGACCGTCGCCTCCGGCTCGGTGCCGGGCAGCGGCCGCTGCACGCCCTTGGGGAACCCGGTGGTGCCCGAGGTGTACCACATGACCGCGCCCGCCGATCTGCCCTCGGGGGCGGTCACCGGCTGCCCCTCGGCCAGGTCGGCGGTGCCGGTGAGCGCCCCTTCCACGGGGCGGGCCGGGCCGGCGACCACGATCTCGGCGTCGCAGTCGGCCAGGATGTAGGCGATCTCGGTGTCCGTCAGGTGCCAGTTGACCGGCACGTAGTACAGTCCGACCTGGCCGGTGGCCATCAGCATGACCACCGCGTCGAGGCCGTTGGGCAGCACGCCGGCGACCACGTCCCCCTCGGCGAGCCCCCGGGCCCGCAGCCCGTGCGAGACCTGGTTGACCCGGGCGAGCAGCTCGCCGTAGGTCGTCACCGCGCCGTCAGTGTCGATCACCGCCCGGCGGTCCGGGTCGGCCTGCGCGATCCGGTAGAAGCCGGGGAGCGTGCTGATGTCGGGCATGGGGTCCCTCCTCGGGCTCAGAGCTCCAGCAGATCGGCCAGACGTGCCCGGTGGATCCGCGGCGGGCCGAGGAGCACCTCGTCGGCCTTGGCCCGCTTGTAGTAGAGGTGCGCGTCGTGCTCCCAGGTGAAACCGATCCCGCCGTGCAGCAGCAGGCTGTCGCGGGCCACCTCGAAGCAGGCCCGGCCCACGTGGGCCTGGGCGAGCGCGGCGGCCAGAGGCAGCTCGCCGGGGGCCTCGTCGGCCGCCCAGGCGGCGTGCCGGACGATCGAGTCGGCCTGCTCCAGCTTGCAGTGCATGTCGGCGAGCCTGTGCTTGACCCCCTGGTAGGAGCCGATGAACCGGCCGAAGGCCACCCGGACCTTGGCGTAGGCCACGATCGCCTCCAGCGAGGCCCGCAGCACGCCGAGCTGCTCGGCGGCCACCGCCACCGCGAACAGGTCGCGGGCCCTGGCCAGCGCCGCCTCCGGGGCGGAGACGGCCTCGCCCTCCCGCAGGTCCACCCGCGCCTGCCTGCGCGTCGGGTCCAGGACGGTCAGCGGGGTGCGGGCGCCGCCCCGGACGGCCCGGACCCGCGTGCCGTCCACCGCGAGGACCACCTCGGCCTCCGCGCCGTTGAGCGCCCGGTCGCCGTCGAGTGCCACGGTCGCGACCGTGGTCCCGGCGGCGATGCCGGGCAGCGTCTCCTTGTCCTCCAGCTCGGTCAGCAGGATCGCAGCGAGGGTGGTGGCCAGGAACGGGCCGGGCAGCAGCGCCGCGCCGGTCTCCTCCAGGACGACGGCGAGCTCGGCGTATCCCGCGCCGGCCCCGCCGTGCTCCTGCGGGACGATGAGGCCGGCGAGCCCGAGCTCGCCGTTGAGACGCCGGTAGACGGCCGGGTCGTAACCGGTCTCCGAGTCGGCGGCCCGGCGGACCTCGGACAGGGGCGAGGCGGCGGCGAGGAAGGAGCGGACCGTGTCGCGCAGCTCCCGCTGCTCCTCGGTGAGGACGAGTTTCACTGCTGGGTTCCCGTCTTCAGGTCCTTGAACGGCACATTTTTGTCCACCCGCGGCTCGGGCGGCAGGTTCAGCACCCGGTCGCCGATGATGTTGCGCATGATCTCGTTGGTGCCGCCGCCGAGGGACAGCGCGGGGGCGAGCGCGATCGATCCGGCCAGCCGGCCGTCGTCCTCGTAGGCCACGGCCTCCGGGCCGGCCAGCGAGGTGGCCAGGTCGGCCTGGAACATGCTGAGCTCGGCCAGGAGCAGCTTGGCCGCGCTGCCCCGGGCGCCGGGGAAGACGCCCGCCTTGGTCTCCTGGGCGAGCCGCTGGTTGAACAGGGCGAGCGCGCGGGAGCGGATGTAGAGCTCGACGAGCTGGTCCCGCACGAGGGGGTCGCCGGTGTCGGCGGTCCGGCGCAGCGCCTCGAAGGCGGCCGGGTTGTCCTTCTGGCCGCTCATGCCGACACCGCCGGAGATCGACAGGCGCTCGTGCAGGAGGGTCGTGACCGCGCAGCTCCAGCCGTCGTTGACCTGGCCGACCAGGTTCTCGGCGGGAATGCGTACGTCGTCGAAGAAGATCTCGTTGAAGTGGGCGCGGCCGGTCATGTCCCGCAGCGGCCGGACGGTGACGCCGGGGGCCCGCATGTCCACGATGAACATCGTCAGGCCCCGGTGCTTGGGCACGTCCACGTCGGTGCGGGTGAGCAGCAGGCCGTGGGAGGCGTGCTGGGCCACCGAGGTCCAGACCTTCTGGCCGCTGACCACCCAGCCGTCCTCGGTCTCCGTCGCCCGGGTCTGCAGGGCGGCGACGTCGCTGCCCGCGCCGGGCTCGGAGAACAGCTGGCACCAGATCTCCTCCCCGCGCAGCAGCGGCCGGATGTGGCGGGCCTTCTGCTCGGGGGTGCCGAGGTCGAGCAGGGTCGGCCCGCACATGCCCAGTCCGATGGAGAACAGGTAGGTCGGCAGCGCGAAGTCTCTCGCCTCCTCGGCGAAGACCCGCTCCTCCGCCTGGCTCAGCCCCTGCCCGCCCCACTCCGCGGGCCAGGAGATCCCCGAATAGCCCGCGTCGTGGAGGCCGGCCATGAAGGTCTTCGCCGCGGCGACCCCGTCGGCGCCGGGAGCGCCCCCGGCCCCGGCCTCCGGGGCGTTGGCCGCCAGCCAGCTCCTGGCCCGCCGGCGGTAGTCCGCGAGGCCGGCGTCCTCGGGGCCGGCGTCCTCAAGATCGGTGTTCGCCGGGTCCGTGCCCGCAGCGTCCGCGTCCGCAAGGTTCATGTCCGCTCCAATCAGCGCTCACTTACTCTAACCAGCGCCGGATCAGCAGTACAGAGCAATGCTCTGCAGCGGAAGGCGGGGGGGATATTTGCCCTTTCTTGGCCATGAAGCACCAGGAATCGGTAATTAATTCATCCATGTGATCGTCTGATCTCCGGGGGGAGAGATTGGCGTGATCACACGGAACGGCTACTCCGTGCGGGCGCGGCTGACACTCATCGCCGTCACCGTCACCGTCCTGTGCGGCATCCTGGTCACCACCGTCCTGACGCTCGCCCTCTACGACATGGCGGAGTTCTCCCGGACCAACGAGGTGGCCGGATCCGCCCTGGAGGTCGTCAACCTCGCCCGGAGCGGGAGCGCGCGGCCCGCCGCCCTGCCGGTGGGGAACGCCGAGGGCGTCCAGGTCCTGAACCCGGAGGGTGAGGTCGTCGCCTCGTCCCCAGGCCTGGCCGGCGCCCCCCCGATAGCGGACTTCGCTCCCCCCGACGGGAAGGTGCGGGCCGACCGGCAGCTCTGCGACATCCCTCAGTTCCCCGACAGGTGCATGGTCGTCGTGGCCCTCCGCATCCACCGGCGGGAGGGCGACTGGCTCATCTACTCCGTCGACGACGTGACCCCCTGGTACGTCCACCCCGGCGTGTTCGCCGCGCTCGTCGGCTCCTCCCTGCTGCTCGTGGCGCTGGCCGGGCTCGGCGCTTACCACATGGTGACCAGGGCGCTGCACCCGGTGAACGACATCAGGAAGCGGCTGGCGGAGATCACCGCGACCGACCTCGGCCGGCGGGTCCCGGTGCCCGAGGCGCATGACGAGATCAGGCAGCTGGCCGAGACGATCAACCAGACTCTCGACCGCCTGGAGGCCGCGGTGGAACGGCAGCGCCGGTTCGTCTCCGACGCCTCCCACGACCTGCGCAGCCCGCTCACCGCCATGCGCGCCCAGGTGGAGGAGGCGCTGCTCTATCCCGACGACACCGACTGGACCGCGAAGGCCACCGCGATGCTCGCCAGTCTCGACCGGCTCCAGGCTCTCGCCTCCGACCTGCTGATGCTCGCCAGGATCGACGCCGGCACGCCCTCCGACAGGGAGCCGGTCGACCTGGGCGAGCTGTGCGGCGACGAGCTGGACCGCCGCAAGCGCGGCGTCACGGTGGTCCGGGAGCTGAAGCCCGGCCTCGTCGTGTCGGGCGACCGGCTCCGGCTGGCGCGGCTGCTGACGAACCTGCTGGACAACGCCGAGCGGCACGCCGCCTCGTGGGTCTCGGTGAGCGCGACGGAGCAGGACGGCACGGCCGTCGTCGAAGTGGTCGACGACGGCGCCGGCATCGCCCCCGAGCACCGGGAGGTGGTCTTCCACCGGTTCACCCGGCTGGACGCCTCGCGCAACAGGGACGCCGGGGGCACCGGGCTGGGGCTGGCCATCGCCAGGGAGATCGCCCAGGCGCACGGCGGACAGCTGACGCTCGAAGACAGCCCGCAAGGCGCACGTTTCGTCTTGCGTATCCCCCTGAACCGCTAGGGTTCCCCTGTGGCACGGGGATTTGGGCGACTACGCCGTGACGATCTACTCCGGACCGCCTGCGATGTCATAGCGGCCCAGGGGTTCGGGCACACCCGGACCGCCGACATCGCGCAGGCCGCCGGGGTCAGCCAGGCGCTGCTGTTCTACCACTTCGAGACCAAGGAGAAGCTGTTCGCCCAGGCCTTCGCCTATGCGGCGGAGCGCGACCTGGAGGCGCTCACCAAGCTGGAGGAGTCGGGCGGCTCCCCGCTGGAGCGGCTGCGCGGACTGCTCAGGCTCTACTCCCCCAGCGGCAGGTCCAAGTCGTGGACGCTGTGGATCGACGCCTGGGCCGAGTCGATACGCAATCCCGACCTGGAGGAGATGTCCCGCAGGATCGACCTGCGCTGGAAGCAGGCGCTGCGCGCGATCATCGACGAGGGCGCCGCGGCTGGGGCCTTCACCTGCGCCGACCCCGACGGTTCGACCTGGCGGATCATCTCGCTCGTCGACGGCCTGTCCACCCAGGTGACCGTGCACAAGCGTGTGCTGCCCCGGGCCCGCATGGCCCAGCTCGTCCGTACGGCTACCGCGGCGGAGCTGGGCCTGTCCGTCGACGCGCTGTCCTGAGCAGCCCGCCGGGCAGCACGACCAAGAGCATGGCCAGCGCGATCAGCCCTCCGCCGAGGAAGACGCTCCAGGTGAGCGGCTCGCCGTACAGCACGACGGCCAGGGCGGTCACCCAGAGCGGCTGGGCCGACAGGAGCACGGCGGCGGGCACCGGCGGGACGTGGAGCTGGCCGTAGGAGCGGGCCAGGAAGCCCAGCGCGCAGGCCACGACCGACAGGTGGCCGAGGATCAACCAGTCGCCCGGCGTCCGGGGCAGGGTGAGGCCGTCCGGCACCGCCAGGACGCCCGTCATGAGCGCGATGGTGCCGAGCTGGATCACCGCGACCGCGTAGGCGTCGCGCCGTGCCCTGGCGGAGCTTCCCAGCACCAGCGTGTGCGCCGAGTACAGGACCGCCGACAGCAGGGTGACGGCCAGGGCGGGCGGGGAGACGGCGGCGCCTCCGGCCTCCCGCAGCAGGGTGAAGACCGTCATCGCGGCCAGCGCGAGCGCCACCGCGACCCAGGTGCGCCCCTGGATCCTGGTGCCGAGCAGGACCAGCCCGAGGACCGGGGTGATCACCACGTAGGAGCCGACGGCGAAGCCCGACACCGATGACGGCAGGTCGTGCAGCGCGACGGCCTGGGCGGTCTGGCCCACGCCGAACAGCAGGCCGAGCAGGGCGCCGGTCAGCCAGGTGCCGTCCGGCAGTCCCCGCAGGCAGCCCGGACGGGCCGCGACCAGGACGAGCGCGGCGATGCCGTACCGCTCGGCGAGCAGGTCGGCCACCGGCATCCGGACGATGAGGTCTTTCATCAGCGGGAAGGCCGACCCCCAGGCCGCGCTGACGGACAACAGAAGTATGGCTCCCAGGAGGGGTCGAGAGGCGAACACCGCTGTCATACCGGAAGGATCGCATCACCGGGAGCTACCGGAAGGTCACGGCGAGGATCGGGAGTGGTCCGAATACAACGCTGAGTTGGTCCGAATACAACGCTGAGTTAAGGACGCCACACCGGCGTGAGGGAGCTCACACCCTATCGGGGACTTCCGCCGCTATTAGATGCTTCGTACAATTACGCGGCAGGACACCCGATGGGAGTGCAGCGATGACACCCGCTCCGAACACCACCGCGGACAGAGAGAACGACCAGACCGTCACGGAGAGGCGCGCCTACGAGGCCGTCATCGAGCGCCTGTCCAAGGCCTCGGTCGACAAGCACTGGGAGCCCTACGCCGACATCCCCTGGGACGACGAGGACTTCCTCGTCCGCCAGGACGACCCTCGCTGGGAGCTGCCCGGGGTCGACAGGCTCGGCGGGCACCCCTGGTACCGGGCGCAGCCGCCCGAGGTCCGCGCCAGGATCGGCCTGTGGCGGGTGGCGACCGCCATGAAGATCGGCCTGCAGTTCGAGAACCTGCTCAAGCGCGGCCTGCTGAACTACGCCTACCGGCTGCCGAACGGCTCCCCCGAGTTCCGCTACGTCTACCACGAGACCATCGAAGAGGGACATCACGGGATGATGTTCCAGGAGTTCGTCAACCGCACGGGGCTTCCGATCAGGGGCATGCCGGGCCCGCTGAGCCTGCTGGCCCAGATCACCCCCTGGATCCCGCTGATCTCCACCGAGCTGTTCTTCATCTTCGTGCTCGGCGGCGAGGACCCGATCGACCACGTGCAGCGCAAGACCCTCCGGGAGGGCCAGATCCGGCACCCCCTGGAGGAGACCATCATGCGGATCCACATCGCGGAGGAGGCCCGGCACATCTCCTTCGCCCGGCACTACCTGCGCCGCCGGGTCCCGCGGATGCCCCGCTACCGCCGCTTCACGCTGGGGATCGTCTCGCCCGTCGTCCTGGGCGTCATGGCCCGGATCATGCTGTCGCCCCCCGGGTCGATGATCAGGCGGTTCCGGATCCCCGAGCACGTCGTCAAGGAGGTCTACACCGACAGCCCCGAGACGGCCGGGCAGATCCGCGACTCGGTGGCCAAGACCCGGGAGCTCTGCGCCGAGCTGGGCATGACGAACCCCGTCCAGCGCGGGGTCTGGAAGGCGATGGGCATCTGGGCGGCGCCGGCCCGGGAGAGGGCCCGATGAGAACGGCGATCGTGACGGGCGGGGCCTCCGGCATCGGCCGGGCCCTCTGCCGCGAGCTCGGCCGGCGCGGCGCGCACGTCGTGGTCGCGGACCTGGACGGCGCCGGGGCCGAGCGGGTCGCCAAGGAGTGCGGCGGCGTGGGCGCGGCGCTGGACGTCACCGACCCGCAGGCCGTCCAGGACCTGGTGACGGCCGTCAGGGCCGAGCGGGGCCGGCTGGACTTCATGTTCAACAACGCCGGGATCGCGGTCGGCGGCACCACCGACGAGCTCACCCTCGACCACTGGGACCGCACCATCGACGTGAACCTGCGCGGCGTGGTCCACGGCGTCCACGCCGCCTATCCGGTCATGATCCGGCAGGGCCACGGCCACATCGTGAACACCGCGTCCCTGGCCGGCCTGGTCCCCGCCCCGCTGATGGCCCCCTACACGGCGACCAAGCACGCGGTGGTCGGGCTGTCGCTCGCGCTGCGGGCCGAGGCGGCGGCGCACGGCGTGCGGGTGAGCGTGGTCTGCCCGGGCTTCACCGACACCCCGCTGCTCGACCACGCCAACCCCGGCCTGCCGCAGACCGCGACCGGGGCGGGGGCCCGGCGGTCGGCGGTCAGGACCCAGGGCCGGCTCTACTCGGCCGACTCGCTGGCCGTCGACGTCATGAGGGGCCTGGCACGCGACCGGGCGCTCATCGTGGCCCCGGCGTCGGGGCGGATGGCCTGGCGCGGCACGCGGCTCTCGCCCGTGCTCGCCGTCCGCGCCGCCGCGCTCGCCGTCCGGCGTCTGGGCGGCGGCTGACGGGCCGCCCGGCGACGGGGCCGGGACCGGCCCGCAGGGCGGGGGCCGGTTGCGAGGCCGGTTGCGGGGCGGGACCGGGGCCGGGACCGGCGCGCTCGCCGCGCGGCCGGCGGGCCGGGGCCGGGACCGGGGTCACCCGGCGAGGTTGGCGGTGAGCAGCTCGATCAGCGGCTCGCGGCGGACGCACCGCGCCAGGGCGAAGGAGTCGGCCAGGGCCAGCACCTCCTCGTCGCCGAGGCCGCGGAACAGCCCGGCGTACTCGGGCAGCAGCGCCTGGGCGATGAGGACGTGCCGGATCAGGTCGTCGGTCTGGTAGCGGGCGCCCCACGGGTAGGGGTCCCAGCCGGGGAACTCGGTGGCCACGAGCGCGTGCAGCGGCGCCAGCAGATCGGCCGACTCCTCCATCGTGGAGCCCCACCGGTCGGCGCCGAGCCGCGCCTTCTTCTCGATGAACGGCCCGAACCGCTCCAGGTACGGCCCGGCCGCGCGCACCAGGCCCTGCAGCCCGACGTCCTTGTAGGTCCACAGCGACCAGCCCGCCCCGTGGGCGTCGTAGATGCCGAGCTGGTCGGAGAGGATCTGGTAGCGCTGCGCGTCGACGGCGGGGTCGCCGGTGTAGACCGGGCCGAACTCGCCCACCCACACCGGCGTGCCCGTCTCCCGCTGGAAGGTCGTGCGCCGCTCGAAGGCCCGCTCCAGCTCGGCGTGGTCCACCCACTCCCCCCGGGTGTATCCGGGATAGGGGCCGCCGTGCGCGAAACCGGCCAGGGCGTAGTCGTGGCAGACGAAGACGGTGTTCTCATAGACCTCTCGGAAGACCGAGAAGTCGGTGGAGTAGGTGTTGCCGTCCAGGAAGAGCACGTGGTCCGGATCGACCGCCCGCACCGCCTTGACCAGCCTGTCGTAGAACGGCCCGATCACCTTGCCCGTGGGATCGCCGGGCTCGTTGACCGGGTTGTAGCCCGCCACCCACGGCTGGTCCCGGTAGCGGTCGGCGATCGCCTCCCACAGGTGCACGGCCCGGTCCTGGAAGTGCCGGTGCCGCCAGAACGAGGCGACGTGGGTGGGGTTGTCGGAGTGCCAGTGCTGGTTCTGCGCCCCCGGCAGCGCGTGCAGGTCGAGCACGCTGTAGATGCCGTGCCCGGCGAGCAGGCCGACGACGCGGTCGAGGTGACGGAAGCCGGGTTCGATGATCTCGAACGGCCGCTCGTCGGACTCGAAGTGCCGGTAGTTCACCGGGATGCGCACGCAGTTGACGCCCACCGAGGCCAGCAGCGCCGCGTCCTCGGCGCCGAAGAAGGAGGTCAGCAGCCGGTCGAAGAACAGCTCGGCCCGCTCCTCGCCCAGCGCCTCGCGGACCGAGCGCCGCATCTCCGACTCGTTGGCCGGGTAGCCGGTGATGAAGTTCTCCATGTTCATCCAGCCCCCGAGGCCCACGCCGCGCAGCCGTACCGCGGCGCCCTCCGAGTCGACGAGACGGGATCCGGAGACGCGCAGGGTCATCAGTTCTCCTTTTTGCCGGAGCCACCGGATTCCGCCGGAGCCGTCCGATGCGCCGAGGCCACCGGTGGGCCCGGCGGGCTGTCTCCGGCGGCCGGGCAGGCGCCGGAGGCGGTTCGCTGAAACTTTCGAAGCTACACCGAATATTTCGCATCCGGAGGATAAATAAAATGCGCATAACACGTCAATAGAGCCTTGGCCGCACTTCTGGTCTGCAGCCAGGAGGGGTGGGAAATGTTCCGAAAGTTTTCGGCTATACTCCTCCGCATGCCAGCGAATAGGCGGGTGACCATCGCTCTGATAGCCGAAGAGGCCGGGGTCTCGGTCCCCACTGTGTCCAAGGTCATCAACGGCCGGCCCGAGGTCGCCCCGGGCACCCGCCAGCGGGTGGAGCGCCTGCTCCACAAGCACGGCTACCAGCGGCGCGTCAGCCAGAGCGACGGACCGGTGGGGCTGGTCGACCTGGTCTTCGCCGAGATCGAGAGCCCGTGGGCGATGGAGATCGTCCGGGGCGCCGAGACCGCCGCCCGCGAGGCCGACGCCAGCATCGTGATCTCCGTGCTCCACACGCACGCCGGGCCCGGCCGCGACTGGCTGGAGCGCATCGCGGCCCGCCGCACCGACGGAGTGGTGATCGTGGCGTCGCGGCTCTCGGCCGGGCTGCAGGGCCAGCTCAACGCCCGCTCCATGCCGTTCGTCGTCGTCGACCCGGAGGGGGAGCCCGCCGCCCACGTCGCCTCGGTCGGCGCCACCAACTGGAACGGCGGGCTGGCCGCCACCCGCCACCTCCTGGAGCTCGGGCACCGCAGGATCGGGATCATCGCCGGCCCGGCCGACATGCTGTGCAGCCGGGCCAGGATCGACGGCTACCGGGCGGCGCTGGAGACCGCGGGCGTCGCGGTGGCCCCCGAGCTGATCCGCAACGGCGACTTCCTCGTCGACTCCGGCCACGACCACGGCCACGGGCTGCTGTCCCTCGCCGACCCGCCCACCGCCATCTTCGCCGGCAGCGACCTGCAGGCGTTCGGCGTCTTCGAGGCCGCCCGCCAGCGTGGCCTGCGCGTCCCGGAGGACCTCAGCGTGGTCGGCTTCGACGACCTCCCGCTGGCCCGCTCCGCCTGGCCGCCCCTGACGACCGTCCGCCAGCCGCTGCAGGACATGGCCGCCCTGGCCACCCGCATGGTCCTGGCCCTCGGCCGGGGCGACCACTCCCAGGCCCGGCGCGTCGAACTCGCCACCGAGCTCGTCGTCCGCGAAAGCACGGCACCGCCCCACCCCTGACCGCCCGTCTCATCCCTTCGTCGCCCCCGCGGTGAGGCCCCCGACGAGCCGGCGCTCGGCCACGGCGTAGAACGCCAGCGCCGGCACCATCGCCAGGACGACGTAGGCCAGGATGCGCGCCCAGTCGGCGGAGTACTGGCCCTGGAACTGCTGGACCCCGAGCGGGACGGTCCACCAGCCGGGGTCGTTGAAGACGACCAGCGGCAGCATGAAGTTGTTCCAGCTGCCCACGATCGCGAGCACCGACACCGTGGCCAGCGCCGGCCGGGCCATCGGCAGCAGGATCCGCCAGAAGAAGCCGAGGGCGGTGCACCCGTCCAGCGTCGCGGCCTCCTCGATCTCGCCCGGGACGGTCCTGAAGAAGCCGCGCAGGACGATGATCGTCACCGGTAGCCCGGAGGCGGCCTGGGGCAGGACGACGCCCAGCGGGTTGTCCAGCAGCCCGAAGGTCCGCAGCAGGACGAACAGCGGCAGGATCGCCACCGCGAACGGGAACATCAGCCCGACCGTGAAGAGCGTGAACAGCGCCTCCCGCCCCCGGAAGGCGAAGCGGGCGAGGACGAAGGCCGCCGGCGCGGACACCCCGACGACCACCAGCGCCGTCGCGAGCGCGATGAACACGCTGTTGCCGAGCTGCCGCCAGAACGAGGAGGAGGCCAGGACGTCGGTGTAGTTGGAGACCACCCACGGCGAGGGCAGGCCGAAGGGGTTGGTGGACAGCTGGCCGGTGTCCTTGAACCCGCCCAGCAGGCCGAAGCCGAGCGGCACGACGACGAACGCCCCGACCACCCAGGCGATCGCGTGCAACGTGAGGGAGCGCACCCGGGCCCCGGCCCGGGTGGGGGAGCCGGACCGGCTCATCGGTGGCCCCGCATTACGGCGGCCTTCATCGGTGGTCCCGCATGACGGCGGCCTTCATCGGTGGTCCCGCATGACGGTGATCGCCCCTTCGGTGTCGCGGCGCATGACGTATCGCTGGTAGCCGAGCGCGAAGACCAGGCTGATGACGAACATCACGACGCTGATCGCGCTGGCGTAGCCGACCTGGTACCTCCTGAAGCCGAACTGGAACATCGTGACGGCCATGGTCTCGGAGGAGTGGGCGGGCCCGCCGCCGGTGAGAATCCAGACCAGGTCGAACAGCTGGATCGCGCCGATGACGGACAGGAAGACGCTGATCCGGATCGTCGGCCCGAGCAGCGGCAGGGTGACGTGGCGGAAGACCTCCCAGCCGGTGGCGCCGTCGATCTGGGCGGCCTCGGTGAGCTCGTGCGGGATGCCCTGCCGCCCGGCCAAGTACAGGATCATGTGGAAGCCGAAGTACTTCCACGTCATGACCAGGAACAGCGAGACCATGACGGTCGAGGGGTCCGACAGCCACGCCGACTCCATGCCGGCCACGGCCAGGATCCGGTTGGCCACGCCCTGGTCGGGCGAGAGGATCATCGTGAACAGCACACCGGTGATCACCTCGGACAGGACGTACGGAGCGAAGAACAGCAACCGGTAGACCGCCCGGCCGCGCAGCCGCTGGTTGAGCAGCATGGCGATGCCGAGCGCGAGCGGCAGCTGGACCGTCGTCGACAGGACGATCAGGACCAGGCCGCGCCGGAGGTCGCCGAGGAAGACCTCGTCGGAGAGCATCCGACTGAAGTTGGCGAGCCCGACGAAGTCGGTCGGCGCGCCGCCGAGGCCGTTCCACCTGAACACGCTGGTGTACATCGCGACCAGGATCGGGGCCAGGACCAGCAGGCCGAACAGCACCAGCGCCGGGAGCAGGAACAGCGCGATCGTCGTCCAGCCCCGGAGCCGGGCGCCCCTGGAGGGCCGCACCTACTCGGACTTCGCCGTCGCCGTGATGGCCTGCGCGACCTGCTCGGGGGTCTTCCTGCCCGCGATCAGCTCGGCCACGCTGTCGTTGACCTCCTGGCCGACGGCCGGGGGATACGCCTGGTCGAGATAGAGCTGGAACCCCGTCGTGGCCCCGAGGGCCCGAGCCACCGCCGCGAGGTTCGGATCCTTGACCGCGTCCTCGGCGCCCTTGACCACCGGCAGGACCGCCCCCGACTCCACCGCCTCGCGATGGTTGTCGACCTGGGAGAGGAACTTCAGGAAGTCGACCGCCTCGGCCGGCGCGTCCTGCCCGACGGCGTACCCGCCGCCGCCGCCGAGGGCGTCGGTGGCCCTGCCCCTGCCGCCCTCGACCATGGGGAAGGGGAAGAACCCGAGGTCCTCGCCGAGGTCCCCGCCCGCCTCCTTCTGCACGGTCGGCGCCCACTGGCCCATCAGCTCCATCGCCGCCTGCCCGTTGCCCACCGTCGCGGCCTGCCCGTCCGGGGTGTTGTAGCTCGCGCCGAGGAAGCCCTTCTGGAACGGGTCGAGGTCGACGAGCTCCTTGAGGTGCCGGCCCGCCGCCACGAAGTCGGGGCCGCCGAACTCGTGGTCGGTCGCGGCCCGGGCCAGGGCGTCCAGGCCCGCCACGCGCATGGCGAGGTAGGCCCAGTAGTAGTGGCCGGGCCACTTCTCCTTGCCGGCCAGGGCGATCGGGGTGACGCCGGCCGCCTTGAGCCTCCTGACGTCGTCGAGGAACTCCGTCCAGGTGGCCGGCGGCGCCGTGATGCCGGCCCTGGCGAACAGCGCCTTGTTGTACCAGAAGCCCACCATGCCGATGTCCATCGGGACCGCGTACGTCTTGCCGTCGAACTGGTAGGCCTGCAGGGAGGCCGGGGTCAGCGTGCCGATCCACGGGGCGACGTCGGCGGAGATGTCCTTGGCCAGCCCGGCGTCGACCTGCTGCCGCAGGACGCCGCCGCCCCAGGTGGTGAAGATGTCGGGCGTCCTGCCCGACTGGGTGAGCGTCGTCAGCCGGGCCTTGTACGCCTCGTTCTCGATGGGGACGTTCTTGATGACGACGTCGGGGTGGAGCGTCTGGTACTCCTTGACCCGCTCGGCCCAGAGGGACTTCAGCGGCTCGGTGGTCGAGATGTTCCACCACTCGACGGTGACCTTCGCGCCGGCTCCCGCGCTCGCCTCCGGCCCCTGGCCGCCTCCGCCGGCGCAGCCTCCGAGGAGGAGCACCGCCGCCAATGTCACCGCACTCCGCCGACCCAACGACATCACAGGGTTCCCTTCCTCATCTCCGAGGTCTTCCGGGGCTGCTCCGCACCGCCGGCGGCCGGTCGGACCCGGCGATCGGTCGGCCGGCGACCGGCCGGACCCGGCGCGCCCGTGCGCGGAGGCCCGGACGCGTATCACGCCGCACGCGGACTTCCTTAGAAACTTTCGGCATATAGCCGATAATTTCTATCGATGGCGCCGAGGTTACATCGGCTTTTCAGCCGGATCAACAGCCGCTGTCGAGACGTTACGGGGACCGACCGGACCGGATCCCCTCGACCATCCGAGAGAACCACTGACGGACCTGCTGAGAACATCTACGTCACGGGCGCGAAAGCTCTCGGGGGGCGTTATGAAACTTTCAGAAGGCGGCGGCCGTATGCCTCGACCTCGCACGGCACCGCTCGCCCCGGCACCGCCCCTCCTCCCACGGCGGCCCCGCCGCCGGGCCGCCGACCGGTCACCCGGAGACCATGTCGAACACGGTCTGGACGGTGTGACGGCGCCGGGCCGCGAGAGCGGACATGAACGGGGGCGCGTCGTCGAAGGGCACCATGTCGGTGATCAGGTGGCGGCGGATCCCGTCGCCGTGCGCGCGCAGGAGGTCGAGCGTCTCGGCCGAGAGCCGGTCCCGGCTCCAGACGTGGTCCAGCCCGCGCGGCACGCGGCCGATCTGCGAGCACCTGATCGACAGCGCGTTGTGGTGGAACTCCTCGCCGAGCCGCAGTCGCGCCGCGCCCTCCTGGTAGAAGGCCAGATCGACGACCGTGCCCTGGGGCCGCAGCAGCCGCAGCCCGAGGTGCAGGCTCTCCGGCCGGCCGCGGCACTGGAAGACCACGTCGGCGCCCCGGTCGTTGCGGGAGTGCCGCCAGCGGGCCTTCACCGCGAGCGCCGGGTCCTGGCCGTCCATCGCGACCGTGTCGAAGCCGAGCCGTCCGGCGCGCTCCAGCCGGTCCCGGGTCCGGTCCACCACCGTCACCGCCGCGGCGCCGTGATGCCGGGCGAACAGGGCGGTCATCAGCCCGACGACCCCCGCCCCGGTCACCGCGACGCACCGGCCCCGCACGCCGTCGCCGAGGGTGCGCACGTCCGCCCCGCAGATGTCGGCGGCCGCGTGCAGCAGGCCGTTCGCGCAGATGGGCCCCATGTGGGCGGCGTAGATGCCCAGCAGGGGATCCAGCCCGGCGGGCAGCGGGACGTAGCGGTCCTCGACGGAGTCGGCCGTGTAGCCGGTCCGGTGGCCGTACGCCATCGCCACGACCTGGCCGGGCGACAGCGCCGGGGTGCGGCTCTCGGCGACCTGGGCGACCTCCATGTAGCCCAGCCGCGTCACCGGGTACGCGGCGGCCGGCCGGTCGGCGCGGAACAGCCCGAACGCCGGATCCCAGCCCGCCGACAGGTAGGGGTTGGTCCCCTTGACGTAGGACAGCTCCGTGCCCGCCGACAGCCCGCTGTAGAGCGTCTCGACGCGGAAGCCGCCGTCCCCGACCGGCGCCTCCGGCTCCTCGGCGATGACGACCCGGCCCGCGCCGGCGACCTGCAGCACCCGCACGACCCGCTCACCCATCGGTGTCCTCCAACCTCACCGGGGCGCCGGAGGTGGCCGCGCGGGCGACCGCGCACGCCAGCCGGTGCGTGCGGAGCGCGTCGTCGTAGGGGGCCCGCACGTCCGTGCCGCGGCGCAGCACCGCGTCCACGAACGCCCGGTCCACGCGGCGCCTGGCGTCTCCGGCTTCGATGATGACCCGGCGTCCCGCCCCGGTGTCGACGACCAGCCGGTCCTCCGATATCCGCAGCGCGATGCCCTCGGCGTAGATCTCCAGCCCGGCCCGGTGCTTCCAGCCCAGCAGGCAGGTGGCGCCGAGGATCCCGGTGGCGCCGTCGCGGAAGCGCAGCAGGGCGCCGGTGGCCGCCCCGACCGCCCCTTCGGCCTGGTCGGGCGGGTGTCCCGATTCGTGGGCGCTCACCTCGGTGACCTCTCCGACGAGCAGCCGGGCCAGGTCGAGCACGTGCACCGCCTGCTCGATGACCTGCCCGCCCGAGCCGTCGCGGCGCGGCCACCAGGGCACCGGGGGCACCTTGTCCAGCCACACGCCCACCGCCAGCCGTACCGGCCGGTCGCCGAGCAGCCGCCGCGCCTGCTCGACGACGTCCAGATAGCGCCAGTGGTGCCCGACCGCGGTCACCGCCCCCCGCCGCCGCGCCGCGGCGGCCACCCGCCGGGCGGTCGCCTCGTCCAGTGCGAGCGGCTTCTCCACGAACAGCGACAGGCCGGCGTCCAGGACGGCGAGCTCGATCTGGCCGTGCGCGAAGGGCGGCACGCAGACGTAGACGGCGTCGAGCCGCTCGCTCCGCAGCAGGGCGGCGTGGTCACCGTAGGCGGCTGTCCCGTGCTCGCGGGCCAGCCCGGCGGCCCGGGCGGCGTCGGTGTCGGCTATCCCGGCGATACGGACGTCCGGGAAGCCCGACAGCACACGCGCGTGGCGCGCGGCGACGTTCCCCGCGCCCACGAAACCGATTCGACAGGTCACAGGACGAGCAATCCCACCATTACTCGACGCCAAACCCTCTGACACCGGATTTGAACTGCTCTGACCAGGGCAAACAGTAATAACACGGGTATACAGCCGGGGGGACACAGTCGATGACGACGCTTGGGTATCCGCCCTTGAGGGGCGATGTTCACTGAGGTCGGTCGCTGGCTGGACGCGCGCACCAGCCGGGCCGGCGACTGGCTCCCAGAGGCCGTGCTCGCCGCCAAGGGCGACCACAGGGTCAGCGTGGTCCTGCCGGCGCGCGACGAGGAACGCACCGTCGGGGAGATCGTCGGGCGGATCCGGCGGGACCTGCGGGAGCGTCTCCCCCTGATCGACGAGCTCGTGGTGATCGACTCCTGCTCGACCGACGCGACCGCCCGGGTGGCCGCCGACGCGGGCGCGCAGGTCGTCCACCAGAACGCCGTGCTGCGCGAGTACGGCCTCCTGCCCGGCAAAGGGGACGCGCTGTGGAAGGCGCTGGCCGTCACGACCGGTGACCTCGTCGTCTTCATCGACGCGGACCTGCGTAACTTCGGCACGCATTTCGTCACCGGACTGCTCGGGCCGCTGCTGTCCGACCCCTCCGTGGCCTACGTCAAGGGCTGCTACGACCGGCCGCTGGCCGACGGCACGGCCGCGCAGCCGCACGGCGGCGGAAGGGTGACCGAGCTGGTCGCCCGCCCGTTGATCAACCTGCACTGGCCCGCGCTGGCCGGCTTCATCCAGCCGCTGGCCGGCGAGTACGCCGGCCGCCGCGCCGTGCTGGAGGAGATCTCGTTCGTCACCGGGTACGGCGTCGAGCTGGGCCTGCTCGTCGACCTGCTCGGCCGGGTGGGCCTGGACTCCCTCGCGCAGGTCGATCTCGGCGTGCGGGTCCACTCCCACCAGCCGATCGAGGCGCTCGGCCGGATGGCCGGCCACATCATGCTCACCGCCTGGTCGCGGCTGGAGCGGGAGGGCCGGCTCGTCACCGCCGACCCGCCCAACGGGTGGATCGCGCAGGTCCGCCAGCTCGGGAACGGCCGGCGGCTGCACGTCAGCGACGTGGGCGTGCACGAGCGGCCGCCGCTGATCACCATTCCGGAGTACGCCTCGGGCGCTCGGCTGATGCCGGAACGGCGGCAGCCGTGAACATCACGGTGCTGATGAACGCCGGCCCCTGGCTGCCGGTCCCGCCCCACGGGTACGGGGGGATCGAGACGGTCGTGGCCACGCTCGTGCCCGAGCTGAGGGCACGCGGCACCCGCGTGGTCCTGGCCACGGTCGCCGCGAGCACCCTGGCGGCCGACGATCAGGTGTGCGTGTTCGACGAGGGACAGTTCGCGCAGCTGCAGCGCCCCTACAACCAGGTGATGGGGCTGGCCCACGCGCACATGCAGCGGGTCGTCGCGGAGCTGCGCCGGCGCGAGGACATCGACCTGGTCCACGACCACGTGGAGGCGGTCGGCCTCGGCGTCCTGAGCACCATGGGCCGCTCCGCCCCGCCCGTGCTGCACACCCTGCACTGGGACCTGCACAAGCATCCCGAGCTCTACGGCGGCTTCAGCGGCGACGGCAGGGTCTGGGTCAACGGCGTGTCCCGCTCCCAGGTCGCGCGGGCGCCGCGCAACCTGCGCGAGCACAGCCTCGGCTGGGCGTATCTGGCGACCCCGTTGGCCGGCGCGGACCGTACGGCCCCGCCCGAGGAGGGCCGGGCCCCGGACGGAGCGCGGCCGGCGGCCCCGTCCGACGGCGCGGGACGGGGCCACCGCGGCCCGGTGGTGATGCTGGGCCGCATCAGCCCGCTCAAGGGTCAGCACCTGGGCGCACGGCTGTGCCGGGAGCTGGGGCTGCCGCTCGTCCTGGCCGGCCCGGTCGGCGGGCTGCGCGGGCCCCGGGAGCTGGCCGCCGCGCTCGCCGATCCCGACCACGGCGCCCACGCCAACCCCGACGTGCGCTACCACCTCGACCGGCTGGCGCCGTACGTCGACGGCGAGCTCGTCCGCTGGGCCGGCTCGGTGAACGGCCCGGAGCGCGAGCGGCTGCTCCTCGACGCCCGCGCGGCGCTGTTCCCGGTGCAGTGGGAGGAGCCCGGCGGCACGGCCGTGATCGAGGCGCTGGCCTGCGGCGCCCCCGTCGTCGGCCTGCGGCGCGGCTGCCTGCCCGAGCTCGTCGAGCACGGGCGTACGGGCCTGCTCGCCGACACCGAAGACGAGCTGCGCGAGCACCTGAGGCGTGTCGAGGACATCGACCCCGAGGAGTGCCGCCGCAGCGCCGCGCTCCGGTTCTCCCCGCCGGTGATGGCCGAGCGGTATCTGGACTTCTACGGCCGGGTGCTGGACCTCGCCGCCCGGGCCCGCCGGAGGTAGCACGGCACCGCGCCCGGCCGTCACACCCGGAACCCCCGGCCCCGTCCGGGGTCCCGAGGTCGCGGGCCGGTCCGGAGCGGACGTCCCAAGATCACGTATGCGCCCGCCGCCCGGAGTACAGTGCGCTGATGCCCGACGACTACTGGAACCACAATGTCCACTACCACCCGCTGGTGCTCGACGCCGTGCCGGAGGGGTGTGGCGAGGCGCTGGACATCGGCTGCGGCGACGGCCTGCTCGCCCGCAAGCTGGCCGGCCGGGCCCGCCACGTGACAGGGGTGGACCGCTCGCCGGAGATGATCCGTCTCGCCCGCGAGCGCGACGTGCCCGGCGGCGAGGTGACCTTCGTGGCGGCGGACTTCCTCGACGACCCCCGGGGCCGTTTCCCCGCGGGGAGGTACGACTTCGTCAGCGCCGTCGCCGTCGTGCACCACATGGACTTCGGAGCCGCCGTCACCGGCATGGCCCGACTGCTCGCGCCGGGGGGCCGCCTGGTGATCGTCGGGCTGGCCCGCAACCGCACCGCGTCGGACTGGCTCATCAGCGGCGCCGGCGTCCCCGCCTCTCTCCTCCGGGCGCGGCGGCACGGCGGCAAGGGCCACCCGGCCGGCATGCCGATGGAGGACCCCGACATGTCCTGGGGCCAGGTCCGCGACGCGGCGCGCCGCCTGCTGCCCGGCTGCCGCTTCCGCCGCCATCTGCTGTGGCGCTACTCCATCGTGTGGCAGCGCCCCTGAAGCCGGGTGGCAGCGCCCCTGAAGCGCCGCGGGCCGTCGCCGCCCACCTCGCGCACCTTAACTATCAATAAAGTTTCTTAAAAGAGAGCATTGACGGACCTGGTGGGACCGCATAGTTTCCGGTTCAGACGACCCGTGGGGGGCGGGATCACGGCCATGTTCCCTCGGAGGTAGCTCTCCCATGTCCTCACGCCTACGCGCCGGCCTCGCGGCGGCCGGCGCGTCACTCGCCCTGATCGCAGGCGCGCTCGCCGGCACGGCCGGCGCCGCCGCCGGCGACGAGTCCTGCCGCCCGGACGGCCTCTACACCACACCCGGTCTCGACGTGCCCTTCTGCCAGGTCTACGACGAGGCCGGCCGCGAGAAGATGGGGGCCGACCACCCCCGCCGCATCATCGGCTACTTCACCGGATGGCGGACCGGCAAGAACGGCCAGCCCTCCTACCTGGCCAAGGACATCCCGTGGGGCAAGATCACCCACATCAACTACGCGTTCGCGCACGTCGGCCCGGACAACAGGATCTCGGTCGGCGCCGACGGCCCGGACAACGCGGCCACCGGCATGGAGTGGCCGGGGACCGACACCCTCGACCCCGCCCTGCCGTACAAGGGCCACTTCAACCTGCTGAACAAGTACAAGAAGGCCAACCCGGACGTCAAGACGCTGATCAGCGTCGGCGGCTGGGCCGAGACCGGCGGCTACCTCGACGGCTCCGGCAACCGCCAGCCCTCCGGCGGCTTCTACACGATGACGACGAACGCCGACGGCTCGGCCAACACCGCCGGGATCAACGCCTTCGCCGACTCCTCGGTGGCCTTCGTCAGGAAGTACGGCTTCAACGGCGTCGACCTCGACTACGAGTATCCGACCTCGATGAAGGACGCGGGCCACCCGCTGGACTGGCAGGTCGCCAACGCCCGCCGCGCGTCGCTGATGAAGAACTACGCGGTCCTGATGAAGGCCATGCGCGACAGGCTCAACGCCGCCTCGGCCGCCGACGGCAAGTACTACATGCTGACGGTCGCCGCCCCGTCGTCCGGCTATCTGCTGCGCGGCATGGAGACCTTCCAGGTCACCCAGTACCTGGACTACGTCAACATCATGTCCTACGACCTGCACGGCGCGTGGAACGAGTTCGTCGGCCCCAACGCCGCGCTCTACGACGACGGCAAGGACGCCGAACTGGCCAAGTGGAACGTCTACAACACCGAGGCGTACGGCGGGATCGGCTACCTCAACACCGACTGGGCCTACCACTACTTCCGCGGCGCGGTGCAGGCCGGCCGGATCAACATCGGCGTGCCGTACTACACCCGCGGCTGGCGCAACGTCACCGGCGGCGTCAACGGCCTGTGGGGCACGGCCAAGAGCACCAGCGGCTGTCCGACCGGCCTGACCACCTGCGGCGACGGCGCGCGCGGCATCGACAACCTCTGGCACGACGAGGAGAACAACACCGAGGTCAGCGGCGGCGGCAACCCGCTGTGGCACGCCAGGAACCTCCAGGACGGCCGCACCGGCTCCTACGGGCCCGCCTACGGCCTGGACCCCGCCGACCCCGAGGACAGGCTCACCGGCACCTACACCCGCAACTACGACTCCACCCTGGTGGCGCCGTGGCTGTGGAACTCCGCCAAGAAGGTCTTCCTGTCCACCGAGGACGAGCAGTCCATCGGCGTCAAGACCGGCTACGTCAAGGACCGGGGCATCGGCGGCCTGATGATCTGGGAGCTCGCCGGCGACTACGACTGGGACGCGGCCAAGGGCGAGTGGTTCATGGGCGACACCCTCACCAGCCAGGTGTACGAGGCGTTCAGGAGCGCCACGCCGTACGGCGCGACCCGCGCCAAGGTGAACGTGCCCGCCGAGAAGCTCGACGTGAGCGTGGAGATCGGCGGCTTCCCGGTCGGCGACAGCAACTACCCGATCACCGGCAAGCTGAAGATCACCAACAGGTCGGCGACGGCGATCCCCGGCGGCGCGGAGTTCCAGTGGGACTACGCCAGCTCGGCCCCGAGGAACGCCAAGGACCAGTCCGGCTACGGCGTCACCGTGATCAGCAGCGAGCACGGCGCGGGCAACAACGTCGGCGGCCTGAAGGGCGACTTCAACCGGATCTCCTTCAAGCTGCGCGCCAACGAGCCGCTGGCCCCCGGCGCCTCGCTGAACATGGACTACGTCTACTACCTGCCCGCCCCGGCGCCGGCGAACTTCACCGTGAGCTTCGGCGGCAGGACCTACGGCCTGACCGCCGACAACGCCCGCGGCGGCGTGATCGTCAACCCGACCCCGACGACCGGTCCGGGGGGCGACTGCACCGCCCCCGCGTGGTCGGCCACCCAGGTCTACGGCGGCGGCAACAAGGTCTCCCACAAGGGCAGGCAGTGGGAGGCCAGGTGGTGGACCCAGAACAACGAGCCGGGCACCAACGACGTCTGGAAGGACCTCGGGGCCTGCGCCGGCGCCACCCCCTCCCCCACGGTGACGCCGACGGTCACCCCCACCCCGACGGTCACCCCGACGCCGACGCCGACCGTCACCCCCACCGTGACGCCCACCCCGACGCCGACCGTCACCCCCACCGGGGCCTACCCCGCCTGGAAGGCGGGCACGGCCTACACCACCGGCAACCGGGTCTCCTATTCCGGCGCCGACTACGAGTGCCGCCAGCCCCACACGGCCTACGCCGGCTGGGAGCCCTCGAACGTCCCTGCCCTCTGGCTGCGCCTGAGCTGAGTCCCCCTGACCCCGCCGGACGTGCCGGCGCACGGCCGCGCCCCCAGTCCCGCGGCCGGGCGCCGGCGCCGGCTCCGAGCACGGCGAGGTCGAACACGCGCTGCACAGGGCCGACCGGGAGCGCCGGGAGACCGCCGAGCGGGCCCGCCGCCAGGACCGCGCCCGCCGCGCGGACGCGGGCCCGTCCGCTCCCCCGGGCCGCCCGACCGTCCCGGGCGGCTCGATTGTCCGGGCGGAAGGTAGTGATGGGACCATGTCCGGGTCATGAAGAACCCAACGGAAGGCCCTCATCGGTGAGGCGGCTACTCACGGTCCTGCTGTTCGCGGGCGCCGCGCTGCTCGGCGTGGTCACCCCGGCCCAGGCCCACAACGTGCTGATCGGCAGCGACCCCAAGGACGGCGCCCAGTTCGCCACCGGCCCGGAGAAGGTCACACTCACCTTCGACCAGCCGGTGCGGCAGGGCTTCGCGCAGATCAGCGTGACCGGCCCCGACGGGAGCCGCTGGGAGGACGGCAAGTCCGCCGTCGACAGCCAGAAGGTCAGCGTCGCGGTCAGACCCCTGGGCCCGGCCGGCCAGTACGTCGTGGGTTACCGCATCCTCTCCTCCGACGGCCACCCGGTGGCCGGCAAGGTGACCTTCACCCTGACCGCCGCGGGACCGGGCACCGCCGCCCAGCCCGCCCCCGTCCCCTCGGCCGCCGCGCCGCAGGCGACCGCCTCCCAGGCCCCCGATCTGAGCGCCCAGGCCGCCGAGGCCGCGCAGAACGGCGGGGCCGGGATGGCCGTGCTGTGGATCGCCGCCGCCCTCGTCCTGCTGGGCGGGGCCACCGTCGTGGCGCTGCGCCGTACGAGGGAGCAGGGGGCCGGGCGATGACCGCGACCGTCGAGAGCGCCCCGGAGGCGGGCACGGTCAGGAGGCTGGTGGTCGGGGGGCTCGTCTCGGGGGCCGTGCTGGCCGTGCTGGCCGCGACGGCCCTCAGCGCCCAGGAGGCGGTGCCGGGGATCGCGATGCCCGGCCCGCTGGTGGAGTACGGCCTGCCGGTGCTGCGGGTGCTGCTGGACCTGGCCGCGGTGGCCGTGGTCGGGCTGAGCCTGCTGCCCAGGCTGCTCGGCTTCGACGATCCGGAGCGGACCGAGCCGGTGATGCGCCGGGCCCGGCCGCTGGCGGTGACGTTCGCGTGGGCCTGGGCGGTGCTGGCACTGGTCATCATCGTCTTCCAGACCGCCCAGCTCAACCCCGGCCTGGTGCCGACCCCGGGGATGATCGCCGAATACGTCGACAGCGTCGGCGCGGGCCAGGGGATGCTCTTCAGCGCCGCCTGCGCGCTCGCCTACGCCGGGATCGGGCTGCTGGCGGTCCGCTTCGGCGAGAAGGTCCCGGCCGAGCTGCGGATCGTGATCGCCTTCTTCGGGCTGCTGCCGATCCCGGTCACCGGCCACGCGGTCGACTCGGTCTGGCACGACCCCATCATGATCTCGATGGAGCTGCACGTGATGGGCTCGGCCGCCTGGACCGGCGGGCTGCTCATGATCGTCACGCTGGCCGCCGGGGACCGCGAGCTGCTGGCACAGGTCCTGCCGAAGTTCTCCAGGCTGGCGACCCTGGCACTGCTCCTGGTCAGCGTCTCCGGCCTGGTGAACGGCCTGGCCACGATGGCCCTCACGCAGGGGGTGGAGCTGCCCGGCGCGGTGTTCACCAGCGACTACGGGCTGCTCGTGGTGGCCAAGACCGTGTGCGTGGCGCTGCTGATCCCCTTCGCCGCTCACATCCGCTTCCGCCTGCTGCCGCGCATCGCGCAGCGGCAGGGGACGGCGGTCGTCGCGTGGGCGGCGGCGGAGATCACCGTGATGGGCCTGGCCTACGGCATCGCGGTGGCGCTGACCACGGCCTCCATGTCCTGAGACCGGAGCCGGTGACGGGTGGAGGCCCATTCGAGGCCCAGCCACAGCGCGGCGAGCAGGAGACCGCCGATCAGCATGGTCATGGGAGACACCAGGGGCGGGGTGTAGTAGGCCCCGCTCTGGAGGCGGAGCGCCTGGTCGACGAGGACGGTGACGCCGAGCGAGCCGACCAGCGCCCGCACCGCCGGGATCCGGATCAGGAACGCCAGGTCGACGGCGAGCGCCCCGGCGATCAGGAAGACCGGCACCGACGAGCGCGGGAAGTCCGCGATCGCCAGGAGCGGCCAGATCAGGGCCCGGTAGGTGAGATAGACGCCGATCACGGCGGTGGCCGAGAACATCCGGCCGATCATCGCGCGGGCGGCGACCAGGACGACCATGGCGGCGACCGCGGCGTAGAGCGGATACACCTGGTCGGGCACCGGCAGCGAGAAGTTGACCACCATCTGCCGGTCCACCGCGCGGCCCATCTGGTCGGCGGCGAACTGCAGCAGGATGGGCTCGGCCTCCGGCTGCCCCCGGTCCCAGGCGGCGATGCCGAACACGCCGTACTCCTGGTGCTGCGCCGGGAACCAGACGTTCTCGAACAGGAACACGAAGAGCCCGCCGAGCACCATCGTCCGCATCCGCCCGGGGGCCGCGCCCATGAACCAGCCGCGGATCACCCCGCAGATCATCAGGAACGTGCCGATGTAGAGCATCATGTGGGACGGGCTCCACGAGGTGATGTCGAGCCCGTTGATCCGGTGGTTGATCAGGTCCAGCGGCACCGCCACCAGGAAGATCCCGGTGCCCCAGCCGACGAGGCGCTGCGCCGTCCTGTCCACGCCGTAGCCGGTGTAGAGGTGAATGATCGTGAGCACCAGCGCGATGGCCGTGCCGACGCTGTTGAGCAGGTGCGGCGGCGCCAGGTCGTCACGGAGCCACTTGAAGTGCCAGGAGACGTCCCACGAGGCGCCCAGCACCTTGAAGGAGAAGGCCACCAGCCATCCGAGATACAGCAGCCGGAACAGCTCCTCCGGCGTCTGGCGACCGGCCTTCCCCCTGGTCCACAGGGGCAGGGCCCACTCGACGGCCGGGGTGACTCTTCGTTTGAGGCTCTCGACTGACTTCACGCGTCGAAATGATGCCTGGCCTTTACCTTGGTCCGCAATCGGGGACATCCCTGAGGCATCGTCCGAGCATCGACGTGAGCGGACCTTCATGTCTGGATAATTGTCTGATATGGGAGCTTTTGTGCGGGACGGCGGGCCGGACGACGCCCTGGATGTCATGCGCATCAGGACCGAGACCTGGAAGACCGCCTACAAGGGACTGCTTCCGCAGGACTTCCTCGACGCGCTGCGGATCGAGCCCCGCGCGGTCGAGCTGCTGCGGGGCAGGCTCGCCGTCGGCGCCGAGCACCTCGTGATCGGCGAGGCGGGCGGCGAGACCGCCGGTTTCAGCCTGTTCGGGCCCGCGCGCGGCGAGGGGCTCACCGGCGGGGAGGTCTACGCGCTCTACGCGCTCAGCGGGCACTGGTCGACCGGACTGGGCCTGGCCATGATGGAACGGTCCGTGGCGCGGCTGCGGGGCATGGGCCACGCGGAGGCGGGGCTCTGGGTGCTGGAGGGCAACGTCCGCGCCCGCGGGTTCTACGAGCGCTTCGGGTTCACCCTCTCCGGGCGGGCCCAGGACGCGGCGGGCCTGCCGTTCTCCGCCCCCGAGGTGCACTACCGGCTCTCCCTCGCCCCCGCGGGAGCCTGATGCCGCGCCGACGGCCGCCGGGCCGTCTCAGGTCTCTCTCAGCTCCCCTCAGTAAGCTCGCGGCATGAAACTTGCGGGGAGAACGACCACCTGGGTCGCGGTGGTCGCCGTGCTGGCCGTCGGCGTCGCGGCCTGGCTGCTGTGGCCGTCCGCGCCGCCGGTGCGGGCCCAGGACCACAGGATCGAGGTGCTCGACGGCCCGCGGGACGACCAGCGGGTCACCCTCGACGCGAGTTTCTTCCCGCCCGCCGGCGGCGGCAAGGCTCCGGCGGTGCTGCTCGCGCACGGCTTCGGCGGCAGCAAGCGGAGCGTCCGTGACGCGGCGGTGCGGCTGGCCCAGGAGGGCTACGCCGTGCTGACCTGGTCGGCGCGGGGCTTCGGCCGCTCCACCGGGCAGATCGCGCTCAACTCCCCCGACTACGAGGTCAAGGACGTCCGCCAGCTCGTCGACTGGGTGGCCAGGCGGCCCGAGGTCCGGCTCGACGCGGCCGGCGATCCGCGGGTGGGGATCGCCGGCGGCTCGTACGGCGGGGCCATCGCGCTGATGGCCGCCGCGCACGACGGCAGGATCGACGCGATCGTCCCGCAGGTCACCTGGTACGACCTCGCCGACGCGCTGTTCCCGGACGCCACCGGACAGGGGCCGGCCAACGGCGTGTTCAAGCGGATGTGGGCGGGGCTGTTCTTCAGCCGGGGCGGTCCGGCGCCGGAGGCCGGGCAGGCGGTGCCGGGCGGCGCCGCCCGGCCCGCCCCGGCCCTGCCGGCCGGCCCGCCGCCGACCGCGCAGGAGGTCCGGTGCGGCCGGTTCCTGCCGGAGATCTGCGACATGTACCAGCAGGTGGCCGAGAGCGGCCGGGCGACCCGGACCGCGATCGACACCCTGCGCAGGTCCAGTCCGATCTCCGTGCCCGGCAAGATCAAGATCCCGACGCTGCTGCTGCAGGGGCAGCGCGACTCGCTGTTCCCCCTGGGTCAGGCGGACGCCAACGCCAGAGCCGTCGCCGCGACGGGCGCCCCGGTCGCCGTCGCCTGGTTCGACGGCGGTCACGACGGCGGCGACGGCGAGATCGACTGGCTCCACGAGCAGACCCTCGGCTGGTTCGACCGCTATCTGAGCGAGAGCGCCGGCGCGCAGGCGGCCGGCAGCCCGTTCACCGTCACCCGCGACGGCGGCCGGGACCCGGGCACCCGCCGCCCGGTCCAGCTGCACGCCACCGCGGACGCCTATCCCGGCCTGTCCGGCAGCGGCCGGACCTCGGTGCCGCTCAGCGGTCCCGAGCAGCGGGTGGCCAACCCGCCGGGCGGGTCCCCCGCCTCGATCTCCGCCGTCCCCGGCTTCGGCGGCCTCACCGGTGGTGTCGGCAACCTGAGCGTGTCCGTCGACATGGCCGGCCAGAGCGCCGGCTTCGACTCCGCCCCGCTCACCGCCCCGCTCCAGGTGACCGGCAGCTCCACGGTGCGGGTGAAGGTGGCCTCGGAGGCCGGGGAGAGCCCCGGCGGGGGCGCCGACCAGGAGGGGCGGCAGGCCGGCCGGGGTGAGGTGACGCTGTTCGCCAAGCTCTACGACGTGGCGGGGGACGCCCAGGCGCCGCTCCTGCCCGAGGGGCTCGCCGCCCCGATCAGGATCCCGCTGTCCGAGGGCGGCACCGGGGAGGCCACGGTCACCCTGCCCGCCATCGACCACCGCTTCGACGTCGGGCACCGGCTGCGCGTCGCCTTCACCACCACCGACCTCGGCTACAGCACGCCGGCCGCCCCGGCCGTCTACAGGGTCGGCCTGGCCGAGCCGTCGGTGACCGTCCCGACGGACACCGCGCTGCGGACCCCCTCCGCCGCTCCCGCCTGGTGGACCTGGGCGCTGCCGCTGGCCTCCCTCGTCGTCGCCGCGGCCCTGCTGCTGACCGGGCGCCGGCGCGGCCGGGACGAGCACGACCCGGCCCTGGCCGCCGTCCCGCTGCGGATCAGCGGCCTGACCAAGGCGTACAGCAACGGCGAGCTGGCCGTGAACGACCTGTCCTTCACGGTCGAGCACGGTCAGGTGCTCGGCCTGCTCGGGCCCAACGGCGCGGGCAAGACCACCACCATGCGGATGTTGATGGGCCTGATCCACCCCGACGCGGGCGAGATCCGGATCTTCGGCCACCGGGTCGTCCCCGGCGCCCCGGTCCTGTCCCGGCTGGGCTCCTTCGTCGAGGGCCCCGGCTTCCTGCCGCACCTGACCGGCCGGGCCAACCTGGAGCTCTACTGGAAGGCGACGGGCCGGCCCGCCGAGGACGCCCACTTCGCCGAGGCCCTGGAGATCGCCGGGCTCGGCGGCGCGCTGGAGCGCGCCGTACGGACCTACTCCCAGGGCATGCGCCAGCGCCTGGCCATCGCCCAGGCCATGCTGGGCCTGCCCGACCTGCTGGTCCTCGACGAGCCCACCAACGGTCTCGACCCGCCCCAGATCCGGGAGATGCGCGAGGTCCTGATCGCCTACGCCGCGCGGGGCCGCACCGTCATCGTCTCCAGCCACCTGCTCGCCGAGGTGGAGCAGACCTGCAGCCACGTGGTGGTCATGCACCGCGGGCGCCTCATCACGGCCGGCCCGGTGGGTGACCTGCTGCGCAGCCGTACCACGTCCAACGGCTCGGGCACCCGCCTGGAGGACGTGTTCCTGGACCTGATCGGAGAAAACGCATGAGCGGCGCCAACGGCTCCGGTACGGCTCTCGCCGGCGGTCCGGCGGCCACCGGCTCCCCGGGGAACGGCTCGGCCGGCGGATACCTGCCCCGGCACACCCTGCCGCTCGCGGTGGAGGTGGTCCGCCAGTTCAAACGGCGCCGCACGCTGGTCATGTTCGGCCTGCTGCTCGCGCTGCCGTGGGTCCTGGTGGTCGCGTTCAAGGTCGGCGCCGACTCCGGCCAGCCGGGCAACACCTTGCGCATCTCCGACCTGGCGACCGAGGGCGGCCTGAACTTCGCCGCGTTCGCGCTGTCGGTGTCGGCGAGCTTCCTGCTGGTCGTCGCGGTGGCGCTGTTCTGCGGCGACACGGTGGCCAGCGAGGCGAGCTGGTCCTCGCTGCGCTACCTGCTGGCCGCCCCGATCCCCCGCGACCGGCTGCTGCGGCAGAAGCTGGTCGTCGCGATGGGCTACTCGGCGGCGGCGGTGGTCTGCCTGCCGCTGATGGCGTTGCTGGCCGGGACCCTCGCCTTCGGCTGGAACGACGTCCGGGTGCCGGGCACCGGCGAGACCATCGCCGCGCTGGAGGTGCTGCCCCGCTTCGGCATCGTGATCGTCTACGCCCTGATCAGCCAGTTCGTGGTGGCGGCGGTGGCCTTCCTGCTGTCGGTCGGCACCGACTCCCCGCTCGGCGCGGTGGGCGGGGCGGTCGGCCTGGTGATCGTGAGCAACATCCTGCAGGCGGTGGAGGCGCTCGGCTGGCTGCGGGAGTTCCTGCCGACGTTCTGGAACACGGCCTGGACGGCCGCCCTCACGCCGCAGCCCGACTACAGCGGAATGATCAAGGGTGTGGCGATCTCGGTCACCTACTCGGCGATCCTGGTGGCGTTCGCCTTCCGCAGGTTCCGGCGGAAGGACGTCGTTTCTTAGCGCTCGCAACCTGCACGGTGCCCTCGTCTCCCTCGCCTGCGGCCTCATCTGCTGGAGACGCCTTGCGAAAGCCCAACCGTGATCGTGCGTGAGCTGTGACTGGTGAAGGCCGAGGACGGTTGGCCGTCCGCTGTGATCCGGTAGGTTGCCGCGGGAAACGCGATTCCCGCTGGAGGGAACAGGATTTGAGCATGTCGGAAGCGGTCGAGGTCCCGCAGTCCCTGGCGGTGTCGTACGCCAGAGGTTTCGGTGAGGAAGGGAGGGCCTGGATCGCCGGACTGCCGGCCCTCGCTGCGGAATTCCTGGACCGCTGGGAGCTGGAACGGGACGGCGCAGCCGGAGCCGGGGAAGCCTCGCTGGTGCTGCCGGTGCTGCGTAGGCACGGCACGCGCGCGGTGCTCAAACTGCAGATGCCCAGAGAGGAGACCACCGCCGCACTCATCGGGCTGCGCACCTGGAACGGCGCGGGGATGGTGCGGCTGCTCGACCACGACCCCGGAAGCAGCACCATGCTCCTGGAGCGGCTGGACGCCGCCCGCACGCTGACCTCGATCGAGGACGACGACGTCGCGATGGGCATCCTCGCTGAGCTTCAGGCCCGGCTGGTCCGCGTCCCTGCGCCGCCGGGACTGCGCAGCCTCGGCGACATCGCCACCGAGATGTTGGAGCAGGTTCCCGAGGCGGTCGCGGCTCTGGCCGACCCGGCGGACCGGCAGCTCCTGCGCGGCTGGGCGTCGGCGGTGGCCGAGCTGGTCGGCGAGCCCGGAGACCGGATGCTGCACTGGGATCTGCACTACGACAATGTTCTCGCCGCCCATCGTGAGCCGTGGCTCGCCATCGATCCCGAGCCGCTCGCCGGGGACCCCGGCTTCGACCTCTGGCCCGCCCTGGACAGCAGGTGGGACGACCTCGTCACGAAGGGCGATGCTCCGCGCGTAGTGCGGCGCCGCTTCGACCTGCTCACCGAGGTCCTCGGACTGGACCGCGCACGCGCGACCGGCTGGACGCTCGGTCGGCTGCTGCAGAACTCGCTGTGGGCCATCGACGACGGCGAGACCGCTCTCGACCCGGCCTCCGTCGCGATCGCGGAGTCGCTGCTCAACCGGTGACCCTGCCCCCTTTGCGGGATGAAGATCCGCCGCCCGGTATTCATCCCGCCAAAGGCCGAATCGTCACACCTGTCAGACACGGCCGGCAGGCCTCGACAAGATCGTGTTACGAACTCTTAGCGCTTCGGCGCCATTTCACGATTCCCGCGCATTCGCACCGAGCATTTGGTCACGGACCGGCTGCCGACATAGCGACCTGAGCATCTTTCCACAGGGTTAATTATGTCCGCTTTTTACCTATATGTGTTTCTTTATCACGTTCTAGGGTAGGAAACAGCCGATCCGGAAGCGAGACGCTTCCGCCACGTTCAAAGCGGCAGACGTCAGCGCTTCCGACGTCTTCCCTTCCGTCCGGCCGACCGGTCGAGCCCGTAGACGGACGGATCCCAAGGCGGAGTGATCGATTGGGGAGTGGTGATCGTGAAATGCGGACTGCAGATGGCTCTGGCCGTCGGCGCAGGCTATCTTCTCGGCCGGAGTCACAAGCTGCGGCTGGCGCTCGCACTGGCGGCGGCCGGCGCGACCGGGCGGATGGGCGTGAGCGGAGGCGACCTGCTGCAGCAGGGGCTGAAGACGCTCGGATCCTCTCCCGAGCTGAGCAAGCTCACCGACAGCGTCCGGGGTGAACTGCTGGAAGTCGGCAAGGCCGCCGTCCGGACCGCGGCGAGCAAGCAGATCGACTCGCTGACGTCCAGGCTCCACGAGCGCGCGGAGTTCCTGCGGGGGCAGGGCGAGGCCGCCGAGGAGGAGCCCGAGGAAGAGCGGGAACCCGCCCGCGGGCGCCGGGCCGCCGGCCGCCGTCCGGCCGGCAGATCCCGCGCCGCCCGCGAGGAGCCCGAGGACGAAGAGGAAGAGTACGAAGAGGAGCCCGAGGAGGAGGAAGAAGAGGAAGAGGAGGAACCGGCCCCCGCCCGCGGACGCCGGAGCGCCGGCAGGTCTCGCAGCGAGCGCGAGGAGCCCGAGGAGGAGGAAGAAGAAGAGGAAGAGGAGCCCGAGGAGGAGCCTCCGGCCAGGCGCCGAGCCGGCGCGCGACGCACCCAGACGGCCACCCGCGAGCGGCCGGTCCGCCGGGCCCGAGGGTGAGGCCCGATGACCGAGCAACCGAAGATCGCCCGGCCTGACCAGGACACCGGGCAGGTGCTGCCCATCGAGGAGCTCACCCAGGAGCTGCGCAACCTCGCCGAGGCGCTCGGGGAGCGGATCCTGTCGTCCGCGACCGAGAAGATCGGCGGGCTGACCGAGCGGCTGACCGACTACGCGCAGGGCGGAGGCGGGGGCGGCGGAGGCGGCGCGTTGAGCCTGCTGGGCTCGGTGGTCGGATCGAAGCACCCCGTGGCCGCCGGGCTCAAGGGCGCGGTGAAGATGGCGGCCGGCGGCCTGATGAGCAAGATCACCGGGGGCGGCAAGGGGGGCAAGGGCAAGAAGCTCAAGCTCACCAACATCGTCGAGACGCTCGACGTGGGCGCCTCGCGGCGACTCGTCTACGACCAGTGGACCCAGTTCCAGGACTTCCCCAGCTTCACGAAGAAAGTCGAGGGAGTGGATCAGCAGGACGACCAGAAGACGAACTGGAAGGCGCAGGTCTTCTGGTCTCACCGGACCTGGGAGTCGACGATCGTCGAGCAGGTGCCGGACCAGCGGATCGTCTGGCGTTCCAAGGGGGCCAAGGGCTACGTCGACGGCGCCGTGAGCTTCCACGCGCTCAGTCCCGACATGACCCGGATCCTGGTCGTGTTGGAGTATCACCCGCAGGGCCTGTTCGAGCGCACCGGCAACCTCTGGCGCGCGCAGGGCCGGCGGGCCCGCCTGGAGCTCAAGCACTTCCGGCGGCACGTCATGACGCAGACCGTGCTCCACCCCGACGACGTCGAGGGCTGGCGTGGCGAGATCCGCGACAGCAAGGTCGTCAAGGACCACGAGACCGCCCTCAGGGAGGAGCGGGAGCGGGAGGAAGCGGAGGAGCGGGAGGAAGAACCCGGAGCGGGCCAGGAGGCCGGCGAGGAACAGCCTCCGGAGGAAGAGGAACAGGCACCGGAGGAGGAAGGGCCGGAAGAAGAGGGGCCCGCGGAGGAAGGCGCAGCGGAGGAAGGCGCGGAAGAAGCAGCAGAGGAAGGCGCGGAAGAAGAGGGAGAAGGCGGAGAGGGAGAGGAGGAGCCGGAGGAGGAACCGGCCCCCAGGAGACGCCCCGCCCGCCGACGCGCCGCCGCCGCTGAAGAAGCGGAGAGCGGAGAGCAAGGAGAGCAAGAGGAGCCGGAGGAAGAACCGGCCCCCAGAAGGCGCCCCGCCCGCCGACGCGCCGCCGCCGCCGAAGAAGCGGAGAGCGGAGAGCAAGGAGAGCAAGAGGAGCCGGAGGAAGAGCCGGCCCCCAGGAGACGCCCCGCCCGCCGACGCGCCGCCGCCGAGACGGAGGAGAGACCTCCTCCGCGTCCCGCCCGCCGACGGACAGGCGCCCGGAGCACATGACCCGGGAGCCGGAAGCGAGCAGCGGACCGAGGAGATAACGGATGACCATCGTGCAGCCTTCAGGAGGCGGAGGAGCCGGCCGCGGGTCCTCGTCGGGACTCGCCGACGTCATCGACACGATCCTGGACAAGGGCCTCGTGATCGACGCGTTCGTCAGGGTCTCCCTCGTCGGCATCGAGATCCTGACGATCGACGCGCGCATCGTCGTGGCCAGCGTCGACACCTACCTACGTTTCGCCGAGGCCACGAACCGGCTGGATCTCACACAGACCGGAGGGAAGGGACTACCGGAAGTCGTGCAGGACATGACGCAGGGCGTGAGCAGCTCCAAGAGCAAGGGGGTCGCCCAGGGGATGCTGGAGGCGGCCTCGGAGAAACTCCAGGACTTCCTCGGCGAGCCCGAAGAGGAACCGGCGCCTCGCCGGCGGCGACGGCGAGAGGAGGGGTGAGATGGCCGGGCCTACCGAGAAGACAGGGACCGCCGGGTCCGAGGAGGCCGCCCGGCAGGGACGGGTCGGCAATTCCTACGTCTACGGCGTCGTGCCGGCGGACGTCGAGCTGGCCCCCGAGGCCCGCGGCGTGGGCGATCCACCCCAGCCGATCAAGCTGATACGGCACGGCGAGGTCGCCGCCCTGGTGAGCGACATCGTCCTGGACCGTCCGCTGGGCAGGCCCGACGACCTGGTGGCCCATCAGCGGCTGCTGGACGACACGGCGGCCGAGGTGCCCGTGCTCCCGTTCCGGTTCGGGGCGGTGGTGACCGGCCCGGAGGCGGTCGTCGAGGAGCTGCTGGGCCCCAACCACGACGCGTTCGTCACCGCGTTGAAGGAGCTTGAGGGGCGGGCGGAGTACGTCGTCAAGGGCCGCTACGTCGAACGGGTGGTGATCGGGGAGGTCCTCGCGGAGAACCCGGAGGCCGAGCGGCTGCGTGAGGAGATCCGCGGCCGTCCGGAGGAGGCGACCTGGGACGCGCGGATCCAGCTCGGGCAGATGATCGGTGAGGCGGTCGCGGCCAAGCGCGACGCCGACACGGCCGTGCTGGTCGAGGCCGTCGCCCCGCGGTGCGTCGCCGTCGCCGTGCGCGAGCCGACCCACGAGCAGGACGCCGCGCACGTGGCCGTCCTGGTGGAGACCGGCCGGCAGGCCGAGTTCGAGGAGGTCCTGGACGGGCTGGGCGAGCGGTGGGCGGGCCGGGTCGACCTGCGCCTGCTCGGCCCGATGGCACCGTACGACTTCGTCACGACGCGGGGACAGGGGGAATGACGGATGGACCTGTTCAGCCTGACATTCGGCCTGCCCTTCGCCCCGATCCGCGCGCTCATCAAGATCGGGGAGATGCTGCAGGAACAGGCCGAACTCGAAATGCGGCACCCGGCCGCGGTCCGGCGCAGGCTGGAGGAGGTCGAGGAGGCCAGGCTCTCCGGCCAGATCTCCGAGGAGGAGGCGGCCCAGGCGACGACGGAGATCCTCGAACGGATGGTGACCCAGCCGGACCTGCCCGGCATGACCATGCCGGGCCGAGGCGGAGAGGGGGAATGATCCCGTGCCTGTCAGGCGCAGTTCCCACGACAGGCGTGCGGACGCCTCCGACGACCTCTACGACGAGGAGGACGAGCGTCTCGACGAGGACGAGGATGACGACGCCTTCGACGACGAGGACTTCGACGAGGACGAGCCGGTGGAGGAGATTCCGGACACCCGCCGGCGGCCGCGCGGTCTCACCGCGGCGACCGCCGGCCGGGCCGGGCTGCGCCACATCGCCGACCTGACCGGGAAGGCTCCCGAAGGCGTCACCTTCGTGCAGCCGCAGGAGAACGGCTGGCGGGTCGGGGTCGAGGTCGTCGAGGACCGCCGCATCCCCTCCTCCGGCGACATCCTGGCGCTCTACGAGGCCGAGATGGACCAGGAAGGCGACCTGCTCTCCTACCGCAGGACGCGCCGCTACAAGCGCGGCAGAGGCGACGACGGTTAGGCGTGACTGAGATGACCGATCCGGCACGGTCCGGCTCCGTTTTCCCCCAGTCCTACGGTGGCAGGGCGCCCGCCCGGCACGAGTCCACCAACCTGGGCGACATCCTGGAGCGGGTGCTCGACAGAGGCGTGGTGATCGTGGGAGACATCCGCGTGAACCTGCTGGACATCGAACTGCTCACGATCAAACTGCGGCTGCTGATCGCCTCGGTGGACACGGCGCGGGAGCTGGGCATCGACTGGTGGGAGGACGATCCGTGGCTCAGCTCGGACAGCCGCCGGCTGGCCGAGGAGAACCGCCGGCTCCGCAGGCGGCTCGCCGCCGCGGAGGACGGCCTCGGGGCTATCGAGGACCTGGAGGACCAGGAGGAGCTGGAAGAGCGGGAGGACCGGCGGGAGGAACTGCGGGGCGACCGGCGGGAGCGCCGCTCCGTCGGGGCCCGGCGGAGAACCTCCGAGGGGCGTCCGCGCGGGACGGAGGAGCGCGGTGGCTGACACCGGCACGTACGTCTACGCGATCGCGCCTGAGGCGGGCTCTCCCCGGCCGGGGGTCCTGACGGGTGTGGCCGGAGCGCCCGTGCGGACGGTCGGGCGCGCCTCACTCGTCGCGTACGTGAGCACCGTGCCGCTGGACCGGTTCGGGGAGGAGGCGCTGCGGCACTCCCTGGAGGACCTGGAGTGGGTCGAGGAGACGGCCCGCGCCCACCACCGCGTCGTGGAGGCGGTCGCGGCGGCCGTCCCGACGGCCCCCGTCCGGCTCGTGACCGTCTACAGCGACGAGGAGCAGGTGGGCGACCTGCTCCAGCGGCGGCACGACGACTTCGTGGCGCTGCTCTCCCAGGTGGCCGGGCGGCGGGAATGGGGGGTGAAGGGCTACGCCGAGCGGGTCGGGCCGCCGGCCCCGGCCGGCGGCGACGTCTCCGGGACGGGCAGCCCCGGCACCGCCTACCTGAGACGCCGCCAGGCGGACCTGCGTGGCAGGGAGGACACGTGGCGGCACGCGGTGGCCGAGGCCGAGCGCGTCCATGCCCGCCTCTCGGCTGTCGCCGTCGCCGACCGGCTCCACCGGCCGCAGGATCCGAGCCTGTCCGGCCGCGAGGAGTGGATGGTGCTCAACGGGGCCTATCTCGTCGACGACGACCGCGGCGACGAGTTCGCCGCCGCCCTTGAGTCCCTCCGCGGCCACGGGATCGACCTGGAGCTCACCGGCCCCTGGGCGCCCTACTCCTTCACCGTCCTCGACACCGGCACGACGGGTCCGGAAGGCACGGCCGGCCCGGGAGACACGCCATGACGCCCCGCGCCTCGCGAGGCGCCGAGCTGGCCGCCGAGGGGCGCCTGCCGTCCCAGCGCGTGGCGCTCGTCGACCTGCTCGACCGGCTGCTGGCGGGCGGCGTCGTGGTGACCGGTGACCTCGTCCTGTCCATCGCCGACATCGACCTCGTGCGCGTCTCCCTGCGCGTGCTGATCACGTCCATCCTGGAGTCCGACCCGTCCGAACGGGAGAACCGGAATGACCTCGCCCGGAAGTGAACCCGCCTCGACAGGCACCGGCCGGCCGTGGGACACGGCGCCCCCCGGCCCCGCGACGCCGTACGCGACCCGGCCCCATGGAGCGCGGCCGTACGCGGCCCGGCCGGACGCGGCCCGACCTCACGGGGCGCGGCCGGACGCGACCATGCAGGACGGGGTGCGGTCGGGACGCCGGCGCATCGAGGCCGATCCCGAGACGGTCCAGCGCGACCTGACCTGCCTGGTGCTCACCATCGTCGAGCTCGTACGCCAGCTGGTGGAGCGGCAGTGCATCCGGCGGATGGACCGGGGCGACCTGTCCGAGGAGCAGATCGAGACGGTGGGCCTGACGCTGATGCGCCTGGAAGAGGCCATGGCCGAGCTGTGCGACCACTTCGGCCTGTCCCCGTCCGACCTCAACCTCGACCTGGGCCCGCTCGGGACCCTGCTCCCCACGGACTGAGCCCGCACGGACCGGACCCCACGGACCGGGCCCCACGGGCCGCGACCTCCTGTCCGGCGGCGGCGCCTAGCCCCAGTGGGGCGGGCGGTCCTCCAGCAGCCGGGCGTCGTCGTCCGCCTCGCGCCAGTCTCCCCACCCCAGGTCGGTGTCGTCACCGGTCTGGTCGGGCAGGATGGGCGGACCGTCGTCGGAGAGGTCGACGGGGCGCAGGTCGTCAGGCTCATTCGATGTCACCCGTCCATGCTAGCCACCGTTACGGCGAGTCATTTTCTCCCTCGGAACAAGGCGCGTCGCGCCCGGTGGAAAGCTCCGCACCGTGGCCCGCAGCGCAAAGGACAGCCGAGGCTCCCGGCGGGTACGATGCGGGTTCAGTGTCAGCTACCCCCCGTGAGGCGGCCATGGCAACGCCATCTGGATGGCGGCGAGACGGCAATCTCCCCAACGAGCTAACCAGCTTCGTGGGACGCACCAGGTTACTGACCACCCTCCGGCAGCGGCTCCGCGAGCACCGCCTGGTCACCGTGACCGGCATCGGCGGGGTCGGCAAGTCCCGCACGGCGCTGCGCATCGCCCACCTGATGCGCGACCAGTTCAGAGACGGCGTGTGGTTCGCCGACCTGGCCCGGCTGCAGGACTCGGGGATGGTCCGGCACACGATCACCTCGGCGCTCGGGATCGCCGACCAGTCGTCCCGCTCGGCGGACGAGACGCTGGTCGAGTGGCTGGGCGACCGCGAGATCCTCCTGATCATCGACACGTGCGAGCACCTGGTCGACGCCTGCGCCACGCTCTTCGAGGACCTGCTGAGCAACGCCAAGGGCCTGACGATCCTGGCGACCAGCCGCCAGTCGCTGAACGCCAGGGGCGAGCACACCGTCACCATCCCGCCGCTGGCCGTCCCCGGCGACTCCCCCGGAGAAGACGTCTTCACCAACGAGGCGGTGCAGCTGTTCACCGCGCGGGCGGGCGCGGTGGTGCCCAACTTCATGCTGGACGAGCACAACATCGGGCCGGTGGCCGAGCTCTGCCGCCGCCTCGACGGCATCCCGCTCGCCATCGAGCTGGCCGCGGTCCGGATGCGGGCGCTGTCGGTGGAGCAGATCCTCGGCCTGCTGGCCGACCGCTTCAGCCTGCTCGCGGGCGCCAGCCGTACGGCGCTGCCCCGGCACCAGACGCTGCGCGCCGCGATCGGCTGGAGCCATGAGCTGTGCGAGCCCGCCGAGCGGCTCCTGTGGGCCCGGCTGTCGGTCTTCGCCGGCGACTTCGAGCTGGACGCCGCCCGCTACGTCTGCTCCGGGGAGAGCCTGCCCGCCGAGGACGTCATGGACCTCGTCGCCAGCCTGGTGGAGAAGTCCATCCTGCTGAGCGACGGCACGCCCTCGGGGCACCGCTACCGGCTGATCGACACCCTGCGCCAGTACGGCGAGGAGTGGCTGGAGAAGCTCGGCGAGACCGCCGCCGTCCGGGAGCGGCACCGCGACTACTACCTGCAGCTCGCCACGAGGAGCGAGGACGCCTGGTCCGGCCCCCGCCAGGTCTACTGGTACGTCCGGATGCGCCACGAGCACGACAACATCCGGGTGGCCCTGGACCACTGCCTGCGCAGCCCCTCCGAGGTGCAGGCGGGGCTGAAGCTGCTGTCCTCCCTGTGGTTCATGTGGGTGGCCTGCGGGCTGGCCCGCGAGGGCAGGGTCTACCTGGAGAGGACCCTGGAGCTGTCCTCCCACCCGAGCCCGGAGCGGTGCAAGGCGCTGTGGGTGCTCTCCTACATCCACAGCGCGCAGGGCAACATCGCCGGGGCCGTGGAGGCCGCCGAGAAGTGCAGCTCCGACGCCGTCCGGGTGGGCGACTCCGGGGCGGTCATCCTGGCCACGAAGATGCTCGGCACGGCCGCGTTCCTCCAGGGCGACCTGCAGAAGGCCAGCGCGCTGCTCGGGGTCGCGATCGAGTTCCACAAGAGCGGCCGGGAGCTCAACCCGGGGCTGCTCCCCTCGATCGTCGAGCTGTCGATGGTGCTGCTCATGCAGAACGACCCGGCCGAGGCCGAGGTGCTGCTGCGCGACTGCATCGCGGTCTGCACCCAGCGCGGCGAGCTGTGGCTGCGCTCCTACGCCATCTACGCCCTGGCCAGCGTCTACCAGGCGATGGGCCGGGCCCCGGAGGCCATGGCCAACGCGCGCGAAGCGCTCCGGATCAAGCGTTACTTCCACGACGTGCTCGGCATCGGCCTGGCGATCGAGGTGGTGGCCAAGCAGGCCCTGGACGACGGGCAGCCGCTGCTCGCGGCGCGGCTGATGGGCGCCGGCCAGGCGAACTGGCGCACCTTCGGGATGCCCCAACTGAACTCGCCCTTCTTCAACACCGAGCACGACCGGTGCGTCAAGGAGTGCCGGCGCGTCCTGGGCGAGCAGGCGCACGAGGCGGCGTTCGCCCAGGGCAGGAAGCTGAATCTGGAGGAGCTGATCGAGCTCGCGCTCGACGACCAGGAGCCGGGCGACCCGCTCCTCCAGACCTGATCACTGGGGGGAGATCCGCTGGGCCGCCCGCTGCCAGGCGACCGTGTAGCGGGAACTGGTCAGCGAGTAGTCGACGCTCCCGCTGATCCAGAACTCCAGGCCGCGCACGTAGGCGAGCACCGCCTCCGAGCCGAGCGCCTCCAGCGAGGGACGGACCGCCACCATGTCGGCGATGGCCCGGTTGCGCATCTCGCCGATCTCCTCCATCGCCTGCTGCCGGGAGTAGTGCCGGTGCTCGGCCAGCACGTTCACCAGGTTGTTGCGGGAGTTGCCGCCGTCACTCTCCTTGGCGTAGGAGATGAGGTCGTTGTCCCAGACGACGACGTCGTTGGCGCTCTCGGTGATCGCGCGCATCCCGGGGTGGCGCCACTCGTCGGCGGTCAGGCGGCGGCCGGTGGCGACGTCGATGAGGGCGAAGACGGTGAGCATGGCCCCGGTCCGCCGTCGCATGAAGATGTAGTCCCCCAGGGAGGGCACCACCTCGTCCTCCCGGTTGGCCGCCTCCCACACCTGGGCGAACAGGTAGTCCTTGGTGACGTTGCGCCAGCGGTCGAGCTGGTCGGCGTTGCCGTAGGCGGCGATCCTGCCCTTGATCTCCAGCAGGGATCTGGCGAACACGTCGTCCACCTGCGAGCCGACGTCCAGGTCCTCCAGGACCGCGTAGAACTGGGGCAGCGCGCGGGCGATCTGCGCGGCGCGCCTGTCCGACTCGCAGAAGGCGTCGTCGAAGGCGAACAGCCACACACACCAGTCAGTCACCAGGCGGAGCGTGCGATGGTCGGCGTAGGGGTATGTCCGAGCGGACAGCCACCCGTATTCGGCCCGCCTGTAGCGCTCCACCGTCTCGGCGTCGTCGAGCATTTCCGAGCCGATGAGCCATTCCAACGTCTCTTTGTTGACCTGCTCGACGTAGGGGTTCACTTCACTCGGGAAGGGACAGGGGAGTGGAGGGAGGCGGAGGGGCCGGTCGAACCTGTGCGTAGTAGTAGTTCCCACCCGACAAGAATGGCCGAACACTCAGTGATTTCATATATGTCTTAAAGTAACGACACGTCATGAACAACGTTTAATGCCCGAACCATTTTAGATACTCTCCGTGACCGAACATCCGGGCCGTGTCCGTCGCCGAGGGGGTCCCCTGGTCAGGGTCGGCGCCGGCCTCCAGGAGCGCGCGGATCACCTCCGACTCCTTCTTGAAGACCGCCCCGGACAGCGGCGTCTGCCCGCGGTCGTTGGCCCGTCCCGGGTCGGCGCCCAGGGCGGTCAGCGCGCGGACCGTCTCCGGGTGACCGTGGTAGGCGGCGAGCATCAGCAGCGTGTCGCCTCGGTCGTTGGACAGGTCGGCCGGGACCCCGGCCTCGACATAGGCGCGGAGCCGGTCGGTCTGCCCGGTCCTGGCCAGGTCGAACAGGCGGGTGGCGAACTCCTCGAGCTCCGGGTCAGGCTGCATGGGATCCATTGTGCCCCGGTAGGGTGCCCATTGATCGCCGCGGGTAGGCGGAATTCACCGGACGCCCCACGGGTTCATGTGAAGAGACGACCGACGAAAGGCTGGAACACGGTGTTCGACCCGACGGATCTCTACCGGCTCAGCGGAGACGTCCCTGAGCTGACCGATCCGGTGCTGCTCTACCACTTCGACGGGTTCGTGGACGCGGGGGGCGCCGGACGGCTCGCCTTCGGCCATCTGCTCGGCGAGCTGGAGCACCGGGTCGTGGCGACCTTTGACGTGGACCGCCTGCTCGACTACCGCTCCCGGCGGCCGGTCATGACCTTCGACACCGACCGGTGGGTCGGCGTGGAGAGCCCCGAGATCGCCCTCCACCTGGTCAACGACACCACGGGCACGCCGTTCCTGCTGCTCACCGGCCCCGAGCCGGACCGGGAGTGGGAGCTGTTCACCGCCGCCGTCGACACGCTGGCCACCCGGCTGAAGGTGAGCAAGCTGGTGACCACCCACGGCATCCCGATGGCCGTGCCGCACACCCGCCCGCTGGGCGTCACCGGTCACGCCAGCCGGGCCGAGCTCGTCACCGGCCAGAGCAGCGCCTTCGGCCGGGTCCAGGTGCCCGGCAGCGTGGCCGCGCTGATCGAGTTCCGGCTCGGCGCCAAGGGCCACGACGCCCTCGGCTACGCCGTGCACGTCCCGCACTACCTGGCCCAGGCGGAATACCCCGCGGCGGCGGTGACCGCCCTGGAGGCGGTGACCGGGGGCACCGGCCTGGTGTTCCCCCTGGAGAGTCTGCGCGAGGCCGCCGGCAGGACCGACAGCGAGATCGCCGAGCAGATCGAGGCCTCCGACGAGCTGTCCACCGCGATCACCGGCCTGGAGCAGCAGTACGACGCGTTCGCCGCCGGGGCCGAGCGCGAGAACCTGATGGCCGAGTCCTCCGAGATGCCCACCGGCGACGAGCTCGCCGCCCAGTTCGAGGCCTTCCTCGCCGAGCGTGACGAGCAGCGCGGTGACTGACCTCCGCGTCGGCCTCATCGGCTACGGCGTGGCCGGGGCGTTCTTCCACGCCCCGCTGATCGCCGCGACCCCGGGGCTGCGCCTGTCGGCCGTGGTGACCGGCAACCCCGAGCGGGCCGCCGAGGTGGACCGGAGATACGGCGCGCGGGCGGTGGGCGACGCCGCCGAGCTGTGGGACTCCAGTGACCTGATCGTGGTCGCCTCCCCCAACCGCACCCACGTCCCGCTGGCCGAGGCCGCGCTGAAGGCCGGCCTGCCGGTCGTGGTGGACAAGCCGCTGGCGGCGACCGCGGCGCAGGCCGAGTCCCTGGTACGGCTGGCCGGCGACCTCGGCCTGATGCTGACCGTCTTCCAGAACCGGCGCTGGGACGGCGACTTCCTGACGGTCAGGCGGCTGATCTCCTCGGGAGAGCTCGGCACGGTGAGCCGGCTGGAGTCCCGGTTCGAGCGCTGGCGTCCCACCCCCAAGGGGGGCTGGCGGGAGGTCGGCGGGGCCGAGGAGGTCGGTGGTCTCCTCTACGACCTCGGCAGCCATCTGGTGGACCAGGCCCTGCGCCTGCTCGGCCCGGTCACCGACGTCTACGCCGAGTCCGACGTCCGCCGCTCCGCGGTCACCTCCGACGACGACACCTTCATCGCCCTCACCCACGCCGGCGGCGCCCGCTCCCACCTGTGGGTCAGCGCGGTCGCGCCCCGGCTCGGCCCCCGCTTCCGGGTCCTGGGCTCGGCGGCCGGCTACCTGAAACACGGCCTGGACGTCCAGGAGGAGCGCCTGCGCGCCGGTCTCACCCCTGACTCCCCGGGTTTCGGCGAGGAGCCGCAGGAGCGGTGGGGCACCCTGGGCACCGACGACACCCACCGCCCCGTCCGCACCGAGCCGGGCGCCTATCTCGACTTCTACAAGGGGGTGGCGGCGAGCCTGCGCGAGGGCGCCCCGCCGCCGGTCGACCCGGGCGAGGTGGTCGAGGCCCTCACCGTCCTGGAGGCCGCCCGCCGGTCGGCCGCCGAGCGCCGGGTGATCGCCGTCTGACGGCAGCGGGTCACGGACGGCCGCCCCGGCGGGCGGGCGGGAGACCGGGATCCCCCGCCGGCGGCGTCAGTCGCGCAGGCGGGAGCGGAGCGCCTGGGAGTCCGCCTCGGTCCAGCCGTGGGAGGCGAGCCACGGCAGGGGTCCGCCGAAGCGGTCGTCGATGACCTGGAGGAACTGCTCGATGTATTCCGGCCGCGGCCGGTGGTCGTCGGCCGGACGGGAGTCGAGGTCGTCGCGGTAGGTGGCGCTGGAGCGCAGGCGGGCCAGGATGCTCTCCAGACGCTCGCCGGTGGCGGTGTAGTCGGCGACGATCGCCTCCCGGGTGGCGCCGGCGACCTCCAGGGCCAGGGCGCAGACGACGCCGGTGCGGTCCTTGCCCGCCGCGCAGTGCACGACGGCGGCGCCGTCGCCGCCGGCCATGGCGCGCAGGGCGGCCAGCACCGAGTCCGGACGGTCACGCAGGTAGGCGTAGTAGAAGCCGGTCACCCTGAGCTCGGCGAGATCCTCCTCGACCCGCTCCTGCCAGGGCAGCACCCTGTCGGCGTCGATCGTGTCGGCCTCGACGTCGGTGTGCCTGCCGCCCTCGGCGAACAGCGTGTGGTGGTGGATGCTCACCTCCGGCACGGCCGTGAGCGGCCCGGGGCCCTCCAGGGACACCTCGGCGCCGGAGCGCAGGTCGATGACGTGGCGGAGCTTGAGCTCACCGACGAGCAGCTGGATGTCGCGTCCGGTCAGCCCCTGCAGGTTGTCCGACCGGAACACGCGGCCGAAGCGCGTGGTCCCGCCGTCCACCGTCGCGAGCCCGCCGAGGTCGCGCACGTTGACGGCACCTTCAAGATCAATCCATCGCGTGAAGTCATTCATCAACGATGAGCCTATACGCCAGGGTATGTCCGCACAGTTAACGCCCGGTGCTCATTGCCGCAACGGCGCCGCCCCGCCGAGGGCGGCCCGGCTCACTCTCCGGCGCGGCGCAGGAGTTCGAGGGTGCGGCCCATCCCGGCCTGGTTGCCCAGGCTCCGGTAGATGTCCTGGGCGTGCCTGAGCGGGGAGAGCGCCGCATCGCGATCGCCCGCCTCCAGACGCGCCTCGCCGAGGTAACGCAGGCTCCTGGCCATCCACCAGCGGTCGCCCAGCTCCTCGAACGCGTGCACGGCCCGCTCCAGGGACGCCTGCGCCTCGGGGGCGCGGCCCAGCCGGCCGTGGGCGCGTCCGGCCGACAGCTCGGCCCTGGCCACGCCCCAGGAGTCGCCGAGGGCGCTCAGCATCTCCGTGGCCCGCCGTACGTAGGTCAGCTCGCGGAGCCCGTCGGCCGGGTTGCCGACCTCGCCGGCCGCGCGCAGGCACCTGGCCTCCTCCCAGAGCTCGCCTCTGAGCCGGAAGGTCTCCGCCGCCCGGTCGAGGCTGAACCCGGCCCGGATGAAGTCCTCCTCGGCGGCCCTCGTCTCCCCCTTGGCGTGCAACGCCCGCGCGGTCGCGCCGAGCACCTCGCCGTAGGCGCGCAGCGTCTGCGCCTCGGAGTAGCGGTTGCGGTCGTGCTTGAACACCTGCAGGGCCTCCTCCAGCAGCTCCTTGGCCTGCTCGGGCCGGCGCTGGGCGAGCCGGAGCTCGGCCAGGTTGCGCTGGGTCCGGGCCGTCCACCAGCGGTCGTCCTCTCCCTTGAAGGCGGTGATCGCCTCGATGAGGTAGTCCTGGCCCAGGTCGAGGTTGCCGTCGCTGAACAGCGACATGCCGACCGAGCGCATCGCCCGCGCGGCCCACCAGGACTCCCCCAGCCCGGTGAAGAGCTCCAGCGCCCGCTCGGCGTCCGCCCTGGCGACCTGGTGGCTGCCCTGCCCGCCGGTCACCGCCGCCCGGTCCAGCAGCGCGATGCCCAGGGCCCGCCGGTCGTCCATGTGGACCGCCGCCTCGCAGACGATCTCGGCGACCGCCCGCCAGTCGGACCAGTAGGCCCGCAGGGAGTGGCACAGCGAGCAGAAGGCCCGGCCCAGCCCCCAGGCCAGCTCCCACATCTCCAGGCCGCGGGCCTGGTTGATCATGGCGACCAGGGTCAGCCGCTCGGCGTTGAGCCAGTCGGCCGCCGACGCCTGGGCGAGCGTCGTGGACGCCGGGTCGGCGTTCCTGCCGCTGCGGCCCCAGTCCTGCGGCCAGCGGGCCATGGCGGCGGTCTCGGCACGGCGGCGGTAGCCGGACAGGACCCGCTCGATGGCCGCCCGGCGGTGGCCGTCGTCGTCGCCGGAGCCGGAGTAGGCCAGCTCGCGGGCGAAGATCCGGACCAGGTCGTGCAGCCGGTAGCGCATCACACCGGAGAAGTCGATGCCGGAGCACTCGGCGAGCTGGGTGTCGACCAGGGCCTCCAGCTGGTCGGCGCCCTCCAGCTCGGAGGCGGCCAGCAGCTCCCCCGCCACCCAGCCGGGCACGTCGGGGGCGGTGAGCAGGCTGAGCAGGCGCAGCAGGCGGCGCTGGAGGCCGGTGCAGTCGTCGTAGCTGAGCTGGAGCGAGGCGCGCACGCTCTTGTCCAGCCTGCGGGCGAGTTCGAGCTGGTCCAGGCGGCGGCGTTCGTCCCTCAGCCGGTCGGCGAGGCCGCGCAGGGTCCAGTTCTCCCGGGTCGCCAGGCGCCCGCCGCAGATGCCGATGGCCAGCGGCAGGTGGTCGCACATGCGGACGATCTCCTGGGCCGACTCCAGGTCGGCGGCGACCCGGTCGTCCCCGGCCAGCCGGGCCAGCAGCTCCACGCCCTGCGCCTCGCTGAACACCGACAGCTGCTTGTCGTAGGTGTTGAGCAGGAACAGCGGCTGCCGCGAGGTGATCATCACGGCGCACCCCGGCTCGGCCGGGATCAGGTCCTTGACCTGGTCCCCGTCCTGGGCGTTGTCCAGGCCGATCAGGATGCGCCTGCCCTTGGTCCAGGTCAGCCAGAGCTTGCGCAGCTCGGTCAGGCCGCCGGGGTCGGTGGTGAGCCGCACCCCCAGCGCCCGCAGGAAGCCGATCAGCACCTCCTCGGGCTGGACCGGCGCCTCCACCGCGCCGCGCAGGTCGGCGTAGAGGCGCCCGTCGGGGAACCGGTCGGCGACCTCGTGCCCGAACCTGGCGGTGAGCGCGGACTTGCCCACCCCGCCCCTGCCGTACACCGAGACGACCAGCGGCGAGGTGTTCTCGCCGGGGCCGCGGGAGCGGCGGCGCTCGGCGAACACCTGGCGCAGCTCGGCCAGCGATTCGGTGCGCCCGGTGAAGTGCGTGGAGACCGGTGGCCACTGGTCGGGCGGGCGCCAGGAGGGGCCGTGCCCCGGGGCGGGCTCCTGCTGCTCCCGCTCCCGCGCCCCGGTGGTCGCCCAGGTGAGCAGGCCGACCAGGAGGGCGGTACACACGGTGATGCCGACCTTGACCTGGGTGGGCAGGTCCCAGATGTCGAGCGACGTGGCCAGGATGCTGGCGACCGCGGCGGCGATTCCGGCGGCGGCGGGGGCCGCCAGCGGGATCGATCGCCTCCGCGGTCTCGGATCACGATGATCAGGCACGTTCGACGGCCTGGGCATCCACACCCCCCGGAGAGAACCGCGACACGTCCGCGGCCCCCGCCCCGGCCGACGTGTCGTCCAAGATTGATTGAACCAGATTCCCGGCGGCCGGCGGCGTCCCGAAGTGACACGGATCAGTCGAGAACGTGACATTACCGCGAATTTCCGGAGCGGAGCGCGCCGGTCCCGGCCATGCGGAGGGCCGGCGGGCGTGCCCCCGACCCCGCCCCGGCGCGCCGCCGGAGGTCCGGCCGGAGCCTCCGGTGACGGGGTACGGCACGCACCTCCGCGACCGCGGTACGGCGCGCGCCCCCGGAGCCGCCGGTGACGGGGCGCGGCGGGCCCGCCGTACCCCGTCACCGTCCGTCCGCGGGTCTCCTCCGGCCTCCGCCGGGACCCGCTACAGGCCGATCACGTGACAGGTGGCCTTGGCGGTCCTGGACGGGTCGCTCTCGGAGGTGGCGGTCAGCGTGACCTTGGCCAGACGGCTGCCGCCGGAGGCCCGCTGGGCGTTGACGGCCACCAGCGTCCGCCCGCCGAAGTCCGCGGTCGCCAGCTGGTTGGGCAGCGAGGCCGTCCAGCCCCTGCCCTCGACGGTGGCCGAGAGCCGGTAGACGTCGCCGTTGAGGTAGGCGCTCACGTCCTCGGGGTGCTGCCCCTGGGCGGGGGCGGCCTTGCCGGTGTTGAACAGCGGGAAGCGGCAGGAGGACAGGCCCTTGCCGTCGGGGACCCCGGCGGCGGGCAGCAGCTTCAGGCCGCGCCGCTGCGGCCCGGCGCCGTCCAGGGAGCGGACGGCCACCGTGTAGGACAGGACGCCCCCGCGGTCGCGCTGCACGTCGAGGACGTAGAAGTGGAGCCTGTTGGCCTCGTCGACGTACTCGAACTCGGAGCCGGAGTCGGTGCCGGCGTGGAACAGGGCGTCCGAGAGCTGGCGGTAGTCGCCGATCGTGATGGGCACGGCGGTGCCGTCGGGCAGGACGTAGTCGGTCATCCCGATGTCCTGCGGGTTGGCGTCGACGACCCACTCGAACGGCGCGCGGTCCTCGTTCTTGGTCTTGGCCAGCAGCACGCCGGAGTCGGGCGTGAAGGAGTCGGCGCCCATCCGGTCGACGACCTCGACGGTGTAGTTGTTGTAGCCGCCGCCGTCGCAGAACGGGTCCTTGGCGGTGTCGCAGGCCGGGCTGCGGTCACCGTCGCCGAAGGCGATGTTGACCCCGGACAGGCCGGTCGGTCCCGGCTGGACCACCCGGGCGGTGACCTTGGCCACGACGAGACCGGACTCGGCCAGCGCCTCGCGGGACAGGCGCAGCACGTTCCGCTCGTCCACCATCTCAAGCTTGATCTTGTTGCGGAGCATGTGCTGGGCGCCCATGGAGCCGCCTCCGGTGGGCGGGATCATCCAGCGGCTGTGCGGGCCGCCGGGCCCGTTGAAGCTGCCCCGGCTGAGCATCTCCCAGATGCCGGTGTAGGCCCGCCTGGGCGGCACCCCGAACGGGTTGTTGTAGTTGTCGCCGATGCCGAGGATGTGGCTGAGCTCGTGGGCGTAGACGCCCTGCCCGGAGCTCTCGGCCTGGGTGGAGGATCCGCCTCCGGCGTTGGGCCAGATGGCCGAGGCCGAGGCCCAGGAGGTCCACTCCACGTACCGGGTCCTGGCCCAGTTGGGCAGGGCGGGGTCGGGCGGGCCGAAGTCGTCGGTCACCGCCTCCTTGGCCGGGAACTTGATCGGCCCGAACTCCTGCCAGGTGGCCGACTCGTCCTGACCGGCGCTCAGGAAGAAGACGAAGTCGAACCCGGCGGGGACCTCCGTCCCCTCGGCGGCCACCCAGGCGGCCCGCCCGTCGGTCCTGATGTTCTTGTTGCAGCTGTCGCCCGCCGGGCAGCCGGTGCCCGCCTGGAACTCCATGGCGTACTCGTGGGACTTGCCCGGCATCTGGTAGGGGCCGAAGGCGGTCAGGTCGACGCCGTAGCGGCCGCCGGAGTCCTCCATCCAGTACTCGTGGATGGTGTGGCCGCGGTTGAGCTGGTTGGGGGTGTTGAGGAAGTCCTTGTAGAACTGGGCGACCTTCTCACGCGGCACGTCGTGGGCCTCGGCGCTGGGGTTCTTGAAGACCGTCGACCCCTGGGGCTGGGTGACCACGAACGGCTGGTTGGGATAGTCGAGCAGGACCAGCGCGCCGCGGAAGGTGCGCTTGGAGCCCTTGACCGCGGGGTCGGCCCAGTCGGTGCCCGGCGATTTCCGGTAGTCGGCCCACGTCATGTGGTCCGGGTTCTTCCAGTTCTGCGGGTCGATCGGGGCCGGGCCGCCGGGCTTGCCGCGGAGCGTGGCCGTGGGTTCGTCCCGCTGCCAGGGCTGGGTCTGGGGCCAGTGGTCCAGACGCCAGGGGTGCTCGGGCGCGGGAGAGGGGTCGGCGGAGGCGGGGGCGGAGGCGAGCCCGACGGGGATCAGCACCACCGCCGCGATGAGAGCTTTCAGCAACCTGGGGGGTCGAGTCACGCCAAATGACGCTATAGATCGCTTTATCAACGATCAATCGTCTTATGTAGGAATGTCGTCTGTCAGGTGTAGGAAAACGGCCCGCGACGCACCCCTCCGGTGCGACATTTGAGATCAGCAGGCCGATGCCCTTACCCTCCCTAAAGGGACAAACGGACAGGAGTGTCTATGCCCACGCGCGCGGGCCACGCCATCGGCGCCCGTGCGCTCACGCCGGTCGCCGTGCACAGCGCGCCCCTCGTCCTCCCCGTCTGCGAGCCGCCCGTCGAGGACGGCGCCGTCGCCGTCCGGGGCCACCGGGTGGTCCGGGTCGGCCCGCGCCGGGAGATCGAGGCCGCCTATCCCGAGCTCGTCCCGGCCCGCTGGCCGGGGATGATCATACCGGGGCTGGTCGACGCCCATCTCCGGCTGGACCGGGCCCTGTCCCGGGTCACCGCCCACGGCGTCACCGCGGTCGCGGGCGTGGCGGGTGACCTGGACACCGCGTCCGCGGCCGGTGAGGCCGGCCTCGGCGGCGTGACCTACCTGGAGACGCGCTGCGAGGACGAGAGGCGCTGGGAGCACGACGGGCGTGACCGGCTGATCACCGCCATCCGCGAGGTGGACCATCCGGGGATCGTCGGCATCGCCCCGCACTCCCCCGACCCCGCGGTCATGGAGGACCTGGCCATCCTGTCCCGGACGTTCGGGCTCCGGCTCCACGTCGAGCTCGGGCGGCATCCGGCCGCCTTCCTGGACGAGGTGGGCGCCCTCGGGCCCGGCTGCCACGTGGCGATCTCCGGCCCGCTCGACGAGACCGGACGCAAGCTTCTCCGGGCCCGGAACACGGCGGTGGCGATCTCGTCGCCGTTCGCCGCCGAGGGGCTGCTGGACGGCGTGCTCACCGCGCGTGAGGGGATGCGCCCCGCGTCCGCCCCGACACACCAGGTGAAAGGCCTGTGAACTCGGAATCCGAGCATCTCAGGAGAAGAGTGCCGAAGGGCCGATACCTAAACTTGCGAGCAGGAGGCGGTGGCATCCGGGGCCAGGCAGATCGGTCACCTCCGTTCTCGTTGGACGTGTCCGTCGCGAGATGAACGACGACGGCTTCCAGCCAGTGCGCAACCCTCCTACATCGGCACTCATGATTGGAAGAATCGTGACAATTACCCCGATTCGGACGCAGTCAGCGTCGTCGACCGAGCTGGAAGACCTGGACCGACGCCACCTCATCCACCCACTGCAGGCAGCCGCCATCTCCGACCGTCTCGTGATCGTCCGCGGCAAGGGCTGCGCCGTCTGGGACGCCGACGGCAACGAACTGCTCGACGCCACCGGCGGCGGGCTGTGGCACTCCCACGTCGGGCACGGGCGGCGCGAGCTCGCCGAGGCCGCGGCCAAGCAGATCGAGCAGCTGGAGTACTTCACCAGCTACCAGGAGTTCACCAACGACAAGGCCATCGAGCTGGCCGTCCGCCTGTCCGGGCTCGCCCCCGCCGACCTGAACAAGGTGTTCTTCACCAGCGGCGGCTCGGAGAGCGTCGAGACCGCGATCAAGGCGGCCCGGCTGTACCACGCCCGGCGGGGCCAGCCCGACCGCACCTGGATCATCTCCCGGCTGTACGGCTACCACGGCGCCAACTACGGCTCCGGCACCCTCACCGGCTTCGAGCCGATGCATCTCAGCGTCGGGCCCAACCTGCCGCACGTGGAGAAGGTCTCGCCGCCCTACCTGTACCGCGCCGCCGAGCTGTACGGTGACCAGGACCCGACCGACTTCCTGATCAACGAGCTCGAGCAGACCATCGAGCGGCTCGGCCCGGGCAACGTCGCCGCCATGATCGGCGAACCCGTCATGGGCGGTGGCGGCGTGCTGACGCCCCCGGCGGACTACTGGCCCCGGGTGCGCGAGGTGCTCAACAAGCACGGCATCCTGCTCATCGCCGACGAGGTCATCACCGCCTTCGGCCGCACCGGCGCCTGGTTCGACTCCGCGCAGCGGGACATGGACCCCGACATCATCACCACCGCCAAGGGCATCACCAGCGGCTACTTCTCCTTCGGCGCGGTGCTGCTGCGCGACGGCATCGGCGACGCGATCACCGAGGACTACGGCTTCTTCCACGGCTACACCTTCAGCGGCCACCCGGTCGGCGCCGCGGTGGCCCTGGCCAACCTCGACATCATGGAGCGGGAGGACCTGCCGGCCAACGCCCTGTCGATCGGCGACTGGTTCCGGGCCGGGCTGGCCCCGCTGGCCGACGTGCCGACCGTCGGCGACGTCCGGGTCGAGGGCGCCGCGGCGGCGATCGAGATGGTCGCCGACCGTCAGACGCGCGAGCCGATGGCCTTCCCCGACGTGTTCGGGCTGACCGCCCAGATCCGTGCCAAGCACGGCGTCATCACCCGGCCCTACGCCCACAACATCATCCTCTCGCCGCCGCTGACCATGAACGAGGACGAGGTCCGGCGGGCGAGCGCCGCGATCGTCGACGTGCTGACCCAGACGGCTGCGAACGGCTGACGGGCCACGGCCCTCGGTCACAACCGGATCCACTCGGCGTCCGGCAGGGAGATCACCTTCCCTGCCGGACGCTTCCGTAAGCGGCCCGCGACACCCGGGGCCGGAGGAGCGCGCATGACCACGACCCTGACCCCAACCGAGCGGCAGCTGCGCGGCACGCTGACCACCACGAAGATCGTCTATCTCGTCATCGCGGCGGCGGCGCCGCTGTCCGCCCTGGTCGGGACCCTGCCGCTGGCCTTCGCCATCGGCAACGGCCCGGGCGTGCCCGCCATGTTCGCCTTCGCCGGCGTCACACTGCTGTGCTTCTCGGTCGGGTACGCGGCGATGAGCCGGCACATCGTCAACGCCGGGGGCTTCTACACCTACATCTCCTGCGGGCTGGGCCGGCCGGCCGCCGTCGGCAGCGGCCTGATCGCGGTCATGGCCTACAACACCATCACGATCGGCCTCGTCGGCGCGTTCGCCTACTTCGCCCAGCTGGTGGCGGCCTCCCACGGGGTCGATCTGCCGTGGGAGCTGTGGGCCGCGGCGGCCGTCGCCGTGATGGCGGTGCTCGGCTACCGGCAGATCGACCTCAGCGCCCGGGTCCTGTCGGTGCTCATCATCGGCGAGATCGCGATCCTGGTGCTGCTGGTGGCCGCCATCCTGCTGCGCGAGGGCACGGCCGCGCTGCCGGCCGCCTCGTTCGCGCCCGGCACGGTGGTCGGCGCCGGGATCGGCGTGTCGATGATGTTCGCCTTCTGCTCCTTCGTCGGCTTCGAGTCCACGGCGCTCTACGGCGAGGAGACCAGCGACCCCAGGCGCAGCGTGCCGCTGGCGACCTACGCGGCGGTGACCGTGATCGCGGTGTTCTACGCGCTCACCAGCTGGGTGGTGGTCGGCGCCGTCGGACCGTCCCGGGTCCAGGAGGTGGCGGCCGCCCAGCTGGGCAACCTGTTCTTCGGGCTGAGCGACGACTACCTCAGCAAGGCGGCGACCGTGACGATGCAGGTCCTGCTCTGCACCAGCCTCTTCGCCGCGATGCTGGCCATGCACAACGCCTCCAACCGGTACCTGTTCGTCCTGGGCCGCGAGCGGCTGCTGCCCCACTGGCTGCAGGCGGTGCACCCGCGGCACAGATCGCCGCACCGGGCCAGCCTCGTGCAGACCACGGTCACCGTCGTGCTGGTGGCGGCCTTCGCCCTCGTCGGGCTCGACCCGTACGTGAACCTGTCCACCAGCATGATCGGGATCGGTACGCTCGGCGTCGTCGTGCTGCAGGCACTGGCCACGCTGTCGGTCATCGGATTCTTCCGGGGCCGCCCCGACCGCCACTGGTGGCGCACCGGGCTGGCGCCGCTGCTCGGATTCGCCGGGCTGGCGGTCGCCGGTGTGCTGCTGCTGGACAACTTCGCCCTGATGACCGGCACCACCGCGGTCGTGGTGACCTCGCTGCCCTGGCTGATCCTGGCCGCCGGTGTGACCGGTATCGGCTACGCGCTCTGGATGCGGGCCGCCCGGCCCGAGCGCTACGCCGCCCTGGCCGGCGTCCAGCGCCGCGACCAGGCCGGCCCGGTGGCCGCCTCCCGGTCCTGACCGGCGGGTACGCCGCGCCGTACCTGCTCGCCCGCCCTACACCGCGATCTTCCTGTCCACGACCGACCAGCTCGCGTCACGAACGATCTTCATCGCCTCGTCGACGTGCGCACGGTGGGTGCGGTGGTTGAGCACGCACAACCGCAGCGTGAACCGGTCCTGGATCTGCGTGCTGGTCAGGGCCACCCGGCGGCTGGCGTGAATGGTCTCCAGCAACCGGCGGTTCACCGCGTCGCCGCCGGGGGCGCGGAAGGTGAGGACCGTCAGGTCTGGAGCCGGCGTCTCCAGCAGCGGCATGTCCAGCAGCTCGCGGTGGACCACCTGCGCCAGGTCCAGCTTCTCGTCGAGCGTGGCACGGAAGGCGTCGACCCCGTACAGATGCAGCGGCAGCCACAGCCTCAGGCCGCGGAAGGGACGGCTCAGCTCCGTGCCGAGGTCAGCGTAGTTGGGCAGCCGCGAATCCAGCTGCAGATCCTGCAGGTAGGCGGCGTCGGCGCCCTGCGCGGCCGCCAGCGTGCGCACGTCGCGCGTTAGCAGGACACCCGTGCCGTAGGGCAGGAACAACGACTTGTGCGGATCGAGGGTGATCGAGTCGGCCCGCTCGATGCCCGACAGCTTCGCCCGGCCCCGGCTGGTCAGCTGGAAGGCCCCGCCGTAGGCGGCGTCGACGTGGAACCACAGGCCCTGCCGCCCGGCGACGTCGGCGAGGTCGGCGAGCGGGTCGATCGTGCCGGTGTTCGTCGTGCCGGCGGTGCCGACCAGCAGGAACGGCCTCCTGCCGGCCGCACGGTCGGCGGCGACCAGTTCCTCGACCGCACCGGGGTCCATGCGGTGGTCGGCGGTGACCGGCACGGTGCGCAGCTGATCCGGAGCGAACCCGGCGATCCGCGCGGCCTTGGCGACGCTGTGGTGGGTGTGCTCGGTGACATAGACGGTCCCGGTGCCCGGTGGCCCGCCGAGCAGCTCCTGGCGCGCGGCCAGCAGCGCCGACAGGGTGCCGCCGGACGCGCCGCTCGTGAGCAGCCCGCCCGCCGTCTGCGGGAGCCCGAACACCCCGCAGAGCCACCGGATCACACCGTGCTCCATGGCCACCAGCGCGGGCGCCATGGCACCCGAGCCCGTGTACCGGTTCACGGTGGAGGCGAGGAGCTCGGCCACCGCCGACGCGAAAAGGCCACCGCCGGGAAAGTAGGCGAAACAGCCGGGGCCCGCGGTCTCCACCGCCTTCGAGGCGGCCTGCCGGAAGGTCTCCAGCAGCCCGTCGAAGTCACCGGCGTGATCGCCGGGCGGTGCGAGCAGATCGGCCCGCATGCGGTCGGAGACATCGAGGTCGACGGCGGGAGCCTCGTTCAGCGAACCGACGAAATCGGACACGAACGAGGTCGCCGAAGTCATCATCGCCGCCAGCTCGTCCCCGCTCGGCTCCAGGGGGAACAGTGACATGAGCGCTTACTCCTAACTGTGAAGGCGCGCGGGCGACGCCGGATGCGTCGGCTGCAGCGGCGGCAGGGTGAAGGCGTGCATGCGGCCGGCGTGGATCACCGGCCGTCTCCAGTCGGAGTGGTCCAGCGGGGCCAGGCCGTGGCGCTGCCTGCGGGTGGCCTCGATGCTGGCGGCACGTGCCGTGACGTCCCTGCCGCCGGCCTGGACGATCTGCTGGATCCGCTCGGCGCCGAAGTTGACCGGAAGGGCCTGGCTGAACTCCGTGGCGCTGACCTGCAGCCACCCGTGGGTGTCCTCCTTGATGCCGTCGGCGAGCCGTCTTATCGCGACGTCCTGGCCGACCTGGGCCTCCCTGTCCTTCCAGTAGGCCAGCAGCCGGTGGGCGTGCCCCACCATGCCGGTGATGGCGCCGCCGCTGGTCATGAAGTTCCCGTTGCCGAACGAGTCGCCGGCGATCACGCCGTTGGCGGCCACCAGCGGGTCCTCCCCGACCCGTTCGACCAGGCTGAACATCTTCGGCCCGTAGGACGTCGCGACCTTCTGCAGATGCTCCTTCGGCATCTCCAGGATGTGCGCGGCCTGCTCCAGGTAGTAGTCACGGAGCATGTGGCGGTAGGCGGCGTAGTACTCCAGCGACTCCCGGTCGGTGCCGGCCGGCACCAGGCCGGCCACGATGGGGTCGAAGACCTTGAAGTCCGGGACCTGGACCAGCACCCAGCCGATCGCGGGATCCCCCTCGTGACCGACGGCGATCTGCCGGACCCAGAACTCGCGACCCTCCTCGTCGAACTCGGAGGCGATGCGCCGCCGGAGACGGCCGTCCACCAGCACCCCCAGCAGGCCGGCCAGATAGTCCGCCTGGGCCACCACCGGCCCCTGGCCGTCGTCGTGGTCGACCTTCACATCCTCCTGCTTGAACCCCAGCCGATCGGCGTCGTCGCTGTCGAAACCCTGGGCGACCATGAACAGCTCGGGCACACCCAGATCGATCAGGTCGCTGCCGGGTATCCGCACCCGGTGGAACCTTCCCCGGTAGTCCAGCTCCCGGAGCGCCTCGATGCGCACCCTCTTGCGGCCGTCGGGGAGCTCGGTGAAGCCGTCGTCGCCGAGCGCGACCCGGTGGTGGGTGAAAAGGCGGACCCGCGGGGATTCCACCCCCGCCTCCAGGTCCAGCCGCTCGATCTCCTCCAGATAGCGCCGCAGCAGGATCAGCAGCTGCAGGGCTCCGGTCTGGAACATCGACGGGCTGTCCAGCACCTCGACCATGTCGGTGCCGGTCCGTTCCGGGTCCGGCCCGCTGGGCGGCTCGGCCGCGTCCAGCACAGTGATCACCCGGTGGGGCGCGCCGTCCTTCCACCGGTCGTCGATGAATTCGGTGTGGTGGATGAGGCCGGCGATGCGCGCGGTGGAGAAGCCCAGGAACAGCTCGTCCGTCGCGATGGGGCCCGCGGGCCAGTCCGGCCGGTACAGGCACTCGGCGAGGCGGAAGACACTGCCGTCGCCGCGATGCGGCACCCGTTCCTCGCCGTAACGCTCCAGCATCATCTGGTCGATGATGCCCAGGTGGTGGTACAGCTCCTCGCGGATGTTCCAGTGCACCCCGAGCGAGGGGTCGCCGCGCATGTCGACGCCGACGGCACGGCGGCCCATGGCCACCGTCCACAGCATGGCCATCATGTTCGTGCAGCCCAGACCCAGCGCCAGGAAATCCGGATCGCGTACGCCCCTCAGATCATCCGTATGATCGCTCTGGTTGAACGGGACATAATCCACGTCGGGCTGATTCATTTCGCGCTCCTCCCCGGTATTCATTTGTCGGCGCCACAGAAAAAGAGTTGCGACCGGCCGTTCCCGGTACGATTGAATTGAACCGATTCAGTAATCGACCTCTTCATGCCCTTCTCTTTTCTTGGTCCGCCGACTTTTCCTCCAGAACCAACTCTGCGCGTCCGGCGGCACGCAAACCAGGAATTCCGGTTGCAGGAAGCTGCTCGTGATTGCAGCTTCCTGCCACGCCGCCGCATCCGGGCGGCCGCGCCGCCGTGTCGAATACCGGAGCAGGAGTGCATGGAGAAAAGACGGCGCAGGCGCGCCGGCGGGCGTCTTTGACGGGGAGGCCCGGCACCGGTCCTGCGCTCCGGCAAAGGCCGGACACCGGTCCGGGACGGAGATTCATGAGGCCGCTCCCGGCGGCCGAAAGCACCGGACCGGCCAGGCCTCCCGTGCCCCGCGATCCGCGCCCGGCCCTCGGTCAGGGCGGAGCCACGGACGGTGGAGCCGGCCGGCCTGACGCGCCGGCCGACACGGCCGCCGGCAGGAGCGCCCGCGTGCCGCACACGGCAATGCCGTCCGCGGACGTCATAAAAGTTATTACCTGTGATCGAAGTCAGCAATATCGGAGAAGCCAGGCGCGCCGGACCTTGAAATCCTACGGGGAACTTACGTTCTCAACTGTGAGGAAGAGGTGAGCAACAATGACTGTCACCGTGGCGGAGGAGTGGAAAAAGAATGTAGCGGCGCATTCGGACGAGCGATTGACCGGCCCCCGGGGCGCGTGGTGGTTCACCGGCAAACGCCCCCTCCCCGGGGAGTGCCCGGGTATGCAGGAGACCGGCCGGATCACTTCGCTGCCGCTGCCGGACCTGTCGGTGTGCGGCCGTGACGCGGTGCTCGACTACTTCGACAACTCTTGGGCGCTTCAGGAGATCCTGTTCGCGGGACTGCAGACGTCAGAGGCCTTCTACCGTCCTCCGGCGCACAACCTGCGGCACCCCATGATCTTCTACTACGGTCACCCGGCCGCGCTGTACATCAACAAGCTGCGGGTCAGCGGCCTCCTGAGCGGTCCGGTCAACGCCTACCTCGAGCACGTCCTGGAGACCGGCGTCGACGAGATGTCCTGGGACGACCTGTCCAAGAACGACATGCTCTGGCCCTCTGTCGGTGAGGTCCACAGCTACCGGGCCGAGGTCTACCGGATCGTCCGGGGGATCATCGAGTCGACGCCGTTCGCCCCGGACCTGGGCCGCCCGGTGACGATGGACGACCAGGCGTGGGCGATCTTCCTCACTTTCGAGCACGACCGCATCCACCTGGAGACCAGCTCCATGCTGATCCGGGAGCTGCCCCTCAAACTGGTGCAGCACCCCTCGGCCTGGCCGGCCCCCGCCCCGATGCGGCGCGTCGGCGACGCCGGCGGCCCGACCCCGGAGTCGGTCCCGGACAACCACACGGTGGCCGTCCCCGGCGGGCGGGTCCGCCTGGGCAAGCCCTGGTCCTTCCCCTCCTTCGGCTGGGACAACGAGTACGGGACCCGGGAACTGGACGTCGCCGACTTCGAGGCCTCCCGCTACCTGGTCAGCAACGGCGAATACCACCGCTTCGTCGCCGACGGCGGCTACCGCCGGCCGGAGCTGTGGTCGGAGGAGGGCTGGGGCTGGCGCGCCTTCCGCAACGCCAAGTGGCCCCAGTTCTGGGTGCCCGACGGGCCGAGCGGACTGCACCGCTACCGCCTGCGCACGACCTTCGAAGTCATCGACATGCCCTGGGACTGGCCGGTCTGCGTCAACTACCACGAGGCGAAGGCCTACTGCGCCTGGCGCGCCGAGCGGGACGGCCGCGCCTACCGGCTGCCGACCGAGGCGGAGTTCCGCTGCATGCGCGCGCTGCCGGACGAGCCGGCCGTCGACGACGACCCGGTCATGCGCCTCAGCGGTGCGCACCTGCGCGCGCAGGGCGTCAACCTGAACCTCGCCTGGGGGTCGGAGACCCCCGTCGACCACTCGCCCGCCACCGCGCACGGCGTGCACGACTCCGCGGGAAACCTCTGGACGTGGTGCGAGGACACCTTCAACCCGCTGGACGACTTCGCCGTCCACCCCTACTACGAGGACTTCAGCACCCCCTGCTTCGACGGCCTGCACCAGATGATCCTCGGAGGCTCGTTCGTCAGCACCGGCGACGAGGCGAGCATCTGGGCGCGTTTCCACTTCCGCCCGCACTTCCTGCAGCAGTCCGGGATCCGGCTGATCGCCTCGCCGGACCCGGCCACAAGCACCGAGGCCCCCGACACCTACAACACCCAGGAGATGCTCAACCGCTATCTCCTGATGCACTTCGCCAGTGTCCAGGAGACCTTCGGCCGCCCCGACCACCCCCTCGCCGTCGCGCACGCCTATCCGCAGCGTCTGGCGAGAATGCTCACACGCGAGGCCGAGCGGATCGGCGTCAGCCTCCACCGGGTCCTGGACGCCGGATGCGCCGTCGGCGGTGCGAGCTTCACCCTTGCCGAGAGCACCGTCACCAGCGTCGTGGGCGCCGACCTCAGCTCCACCTTCATCGAGACCGCCCGCAAACTGGCACGCGGCGAGGCGGTGCCGTACGAAAGGCTCGACCAGGGCGAGGTCCGCACCCGCCTGCACGCACGCGCGCCGCGGCCGGCCGGCGGCGCCGACGTCGACTTCGTCATCGCCGACTGCTGCGCGCTGCCGGAGACCCTGGGCAGCTTCGACGCCGTGCTCCTGTCCAACCTTCTCGACCGCGTCGCCGACCCCCGGGCGTGCCTGCGGCAGTTCACCGACTCCGACCGGGTCCTGCGCTCGGGCGGGCTGCTGCTGGTGGCCAGCCCGTGGTCGTGGCAGCCCGCCTACACCGCGCCGGACAAGTGGCTCGGCGCACGGTCCCAGTCGCCGACCAGCGAATACGAGATCAGGCGGATCCTGGGTGAGGCCTTCGACCTCGTCGCGGAGTCCGACGAGCCGGGCATGCTGCGCGACCACCGGCGTCACTACGAATACCTCAGCGCCGACGTCTCGCTGTGGCGCAAGCGCTGACCACCGAGGGGCCCGCCGGATCCCGCCCCTGATCCGGCGGGCCCGCCCCCACCTCCGCGCGGAGCGACAGGAGATCCGCCGTCAGCCGTGACCGCGGATCTCCTGAACCGCCCAGCCGTTGCCGTCCGGGTCGCTGAAGTGCACGAAGGCGCCGCCGTCCCTCGAAGAGAGCCGCTTGACCTCGGTGACCTCCACGCCCCGCTCCAGCAGCTCGGCCCGGGCCGCCTCGATGTCGGAGACGACCAGATGCAGGCCCTGGAGCGAACCCGGCGGCGTGTCCACGATTCCGACGCCGATGGCGATCGAGCAGGCCGATCCGGGCGGGGTCATCTGGACCACCCGCAGATCGTCGCTCATCCAGCTGTCGTGGTCGAGGTCGAAGCCGACCTTCTCGGTGTAAAAGCTCTTGGCCAGATCCACGTCCTTGACGGGAACCGGCACCAGTTCGAGCTTCCATTTCATGGCGCGTCATCCTTCCGTACGGTCGATCTTCCAAGCCGCGCGGACCGACGGGCACGGCCGCCAGGACCTACCCCCGCCTGAGCCGTCCGCCGTCCCCCGCGCGGAGGCCGCACAGGGTCCCCCGCCCGGCCGCCTCCGGAGGACGGCCCACGCGTCCCTCGAGCTCACGTAGAGCTATCACGAACCTCCTGTCCCCGTCCCGGGGTTCGCGTTCCGGCCACGCCCGGGCGCGTCCCGTACCCGCGTCACGCCCGGGCGGCCCGCAACCTCGGAGATGCACGGCCGGCCGGGGCGGTGTGATGCTGCCTGCGTAGACACGTTGACGGTAGGGGCTTGATCTCGACAGCAGCCCGTTGGGACGGACCGTTTCCGTCCCGCCGGATGGTGACCGCAGGCGGTTCTGACGGTTTCGACGTCATCGGCGTGCAGGACGCGGCCGGTCAACGGCGCCGCGCCGCCGCGGTGAGCACGGCCGAGGCGGACGGGCGGCCGGTGAGCCCTCGGTGACGACCGGGCCGCCGCCAAGTCGGGTCCGTTGACCCGTCTTTAAGAAAGGTGACCGCAATGAGCAGCCAGGTCGGAGATCGCGTTGTGGTACTTGGCGGGAGCATGGCCGGGATTCTCGCCGCCCGGGTGCTCGCCGAGGCGTACCGGGAAGTTCTGGTGGTCGATCGCGACACGGTGGTCGGGGTACGCGGGCCGCGCCGGGGAGCGCCCCACACCCGCCACGCCCATGGGCTGCACGCCCGCGGTCACCTGATCCTGGAATCCCTGTTCCCGGGCTTCACCGAGGAGCTGAGCGCGGCTGGCGTGCCCACCGGCGACCTCGGCGAGATGCGGTGGTATTTCAACGCCCGACGGCTGAAGCCCGCGCGGACCGGGCTGGTCTCGGTGACGGCGCCCCGGCCGGTTCTGGAGCATCACGTCCGTGCCCGGGTGGCGGCCCTGCCCAACGTGTCGTTCATGGAGCAGTGCGACATCGTGGGACTGGTGGCCACCGCGGCACGTGACCGGATCACCGGCGTGCGGGTCCAGCGGCGCTCGGCGGACTCCGTCGAAGAGGTGCTGGAGGCGGATCTGGTGGTCGACGCCACCGGCCGCGGCTCCCGCACGCCCGCCTGGCTGGAGGAGTTCGGCTACCAACGGCCCGTCGAGGACCGGGTGAAGGTCGGCCTGGCCTACACGACCCGGCACTACCGGACGCGCCCGGAGTGGTTCGACGGCGTCCAGTCCATCAACCCGGTGGCCTCCCCGGCGCACCCCCGGGGCGCGTTCTTCGGCCAGGTCGGCCGCGACCTGTGCATCCTGTCGCTCACCGGCCTCCTCGGCGACCACCCTCCGACCGAGCCCGAGGCGTTCCTCCAGTTCGTCCGCTCCCTCCCGGTGCCGGAGGTGTACGAGGCGGTCCGCGACGCCGAGCCGCTCGACGACGCGGTGTCGTTCCGGTTCCCGGCGAGCGTGCGGCGCCGCTACGAGCGGCTGACCCGCTTCCCCGACGGTCTGCTGGTCATGGGGGACGCGGTGTGCAGCTTCAACCCGGTCTACGGCCAGGGGATGAGCGTCGCCGCGCTGGAGACGATGGTGCTCCGCCGGCACCTGCGGCAGGGCACCCCGCCGCAGCCGCTCCGTTTCCTCGGCGACGTCGCCCGCGTCATCGACACCCCGTGGGACATCTCCGCCGGCGGCGACCTCGACTTCCCCGGTGTCGAGGGACCGCGCACGGTGAAGGTCCGGGCCGGCAACGCCTACATGGCGCGGGTGCAGTACGCCGCGACGAAGGACGCCAAGGTCACCGAGGGATTCATGCGCGTGGCCGGTCTCATCGATCCGCCGCAGGCCCTCATGCGCCCGTCGATGCTCCTGCGCGTCCTGCGGCACGCCGTCCTGCGGCCCTCCCCCGGCGAGTCCTGGCTGGCGCGGGAGCGGGCGGCCGAGACGATGACCCAGCCGACCCCGTGACGACCGGGCCGGCCGCCTCGGACGCCCCGCAGAAAAGAAGGGACGGGTGAAATTCCCGGAGCCCGCGACAGGTATAGACACCACATATGAATCAACACAATTCATGTCATTGTGTGATTTCTCTCCGGGGGTCGCGGGCCCTGCACCCATTCAGCGGCCGCCGATGTGACAGCGGAATCCGCAGGCCGGTGACATCCCACGTCACCGGCCGGTGGGCCCGGCCGATTCCGGATCGGCGTTCCAGTGTAATCGCCCCGCACGGCGACAAAGGCAAAAGAGCAATTTGGAAGATGCACTGACCAGGACACAACTGCCACGGTCATGGTGAGGGTCAGCACGCTCATCGCTGGCAGAGCAAGGAACGTGCCTATCGACACCACAGGCGGACGGCATGCATCGGAGGTAGCACGAATTCTGTCGCCCAGGCGGGACCCGCGTTCGCACCGCGGATCCGCACGATCTCCGACGGCCGGCTCCGCGACTGCCTCGCGCGGGCCGATGTCGTGATCGGGGCTGTACGGAATGCGGCTTCCGATCTCCGCCTGGCCCTTGAGGGAGGACGCGGTTTGACGACCGAGATCCCGACGCGGGAGCAATCTGTGCCCCGCCCGAACGGCGATGAGTATCCGAGCGCATCGTCGTCCCCATATCCAGCCGCTCCGGCGACCTGCGGCACCAACGACGAGAGGATGATCAAGACATGACGACAGTCGACGCGCCGCCCAAGGCTGGGCGGCGGGAGTGGATCGGCCTGGTCGTACTGGCCTTGCCAACCATGCTGACGACCGTGGACATCAGCGTGCTGTTCCTCGCGCTGCCCCAGCTGGCCACCGAGCTGGGCGCCACCGGCACCGAGCAGCTGTGGATCACTGACATCTACGCCTTCCTGATCGCCGGATCCCTCATCACCATGGGGACCCTCGGCGACCGGATCGGCCGCCGCAAGGTGCTGCTGAGCGGCGCGGCGGTCTTCATCGTCGCCTCGCTGCTGGCCGCCTACTCCACCTCCCCCGAGATGCTGATCTTCTCGCGCGGGCTGCTCGGCATCGCCGGAGCCACGGTGATGCCCTCGGTCATGGCGCTGATCAGCAACATGTTCAAGGACCCCGCGCAGCTGGGCGCCGCCTACGGCATCTGGGGCGGCTCCATCATGATCGGCGTCGTGCTCGGCCCGGTGGTCGGCGGAATCCTGCTCGGCGCCTTCGGCTGGCAGTCGGTCTTCATCATGGGCGTGCCCATCATGGCGCTGCTGCTGCTGCTCGGCCCGTTCTTCCTCCCCGAGTTCCGGGCTCCGGAGGCCGGGCGGCTGGACCTGATCAGCGTGGTCCTGTCCTTCGCCTCCATCCTGCCGATCGTCTACGGCCTCAAGGAGGTGGCCAGGAACGGCTGGCAGCCGGCGGCCATCGTGGCCCTCGTGGCCGGCGCGCTGTTCACCCTGATCTTCATCGTCCGCCAGCGCAGGCTGACCAGCCCGCTGCTCGACCTGAGCCTGTTCTCCATCAAGGCGGTCCGCACAGGGCTGATCGTCGCCACGGCCATCGGTGTCATCATGGGCGGGGTCGGCCTGACGGCCGTGCTGTACATGCAGATGGTCGAGGGACTGTCACCGCTGCAGGCGGGCGCGTGGATGCTGGCTCCGACGATCCTGATGACCGTGGGCGGCATGGGGATCGCCCCGCAGATCGCCCGCAAGGTCCGTCCCGCCTTCGTCCTGGTGGTCGGCATGGTGATCGCCGCGATCGGCATGCTGGTGCTCACCCAGGTCAGCAGCGTGGGCGGGTTCACGACCCTGATGATCGGCCTCATCATCGCCTACATCGGCGGCAGCCCGGTCGGAGGACTGACCCAGTACATGCTGATGAGCTCCGCCCCGCCGGAGAAGGCGGGATCGGTGTCGTCGGTGTCGTCGACCGGCGGCGAGCTGGGTGTCGCGCTGGGCATCGCCGTCCTGGGCAGCGTCGGCACGATCGTCTTCCGGAACGAGGTGGTCATCCCGGCCGGGGTCTCCGCCGGGGCCGCCCAGACCGCCAAGGAGAGCGTCGCCGGCGCCGTGGCCACTGCCCAGCAGCTGCCCGGCACAGTCGGCGCCGACCTGCTCGAATCCGCTCGTGAGGCCTTCACCAGCGGGCTGCACGCGGTCACCACGGTCACCGGCGTCCTCTACATCGGCCTGGCCATCCTGACCTTCGTCGGGCTCCGGCACCTGCCCCCCATGAGCGGGGCACCGGGTGCGCCGCCGACGCCGGGCGAGGCGGCACAGACCGAGCCGTCCAAGGACGACACGGTCCAGACCGTCAGCTGACCGGAGAACCCGCCGGCACGGCACCGCGGGACCACATCGGACCAGGTGCCGACGGACCGGACCGACGACAGGTTCCCGCTCCCGGAAAAGGGGGCGGGAACCTGTCGTCATCGGCCCCGGGCGCCGGCGCGGGCAGGTGGCACCGCCTGGGCCGCCTGCCCGGACCCACCTGTGAGAGGCCGGAATCGGGAGGACCTGATGGACGCCGACCGGACGACCGGGCCAGGACCGCGGGCCGGGCGACGGGAGTGGACCGGGCTGGCCGTACTGGCCCTGCCCACCCTGCTGGTCTCCCTCGACGTGTTCGTGATGCTGCTGGCGCTGCCGCACCTGAGCAGGGACCTGGGAGCCGGCAGCACCCAGCAACTGTGGATCACCGACATCTACGCGTTCATGCTCGCCGGATTCCTGATCACCATGGGGACTCTCGGCGACCGGATCGGCCGCCGCAGGCTGCTGCTGGGCGGCGCGGCCGTGTTCGGCCTCGCCTCGGTGCTGGCCGCCTACTCCACCTCCCCGGAGATGCTGATCGCCGCCCGCGCGCTGCTCGGGGTCGCCGGGGCGACCCTGGCCCCCTCGACCCTGGCACTGATCAGCAACATGTTCCACGACCCCCGGCAGCGGGGCCTGGCCATCGGGGTGTGGCTGACCTGCTTCATGGGCGGCGCCGCCATCGGCCCGATCGTCGGCGGCGCGATGCTGGAGACCTTCTGGTGGGGCGCGGCGTTCCTGATCGGGGTGCCCGCCATGGTGCTGCTGCTGGTGCTCGGGCCGCTGCTGCTGCCCGAATACCGCACCCCGCAGGCCGGCCGGCTGGACCTGGCCAGCGTCGCGCTGTCCCTGGCCGCGACCCTGCCGATCATCTACGGCCTCAAGGAACTCGCCAGGAACGGCTGGCAGCCGTTGCCCGTCGCCGCGGTCGCGGCCGGCCTCGCCGTCGGCGTGGTCTTCACCCGCCGGCAGCGTGGACTGGCCGACCCACTGCTGGACCTGCGTCTGTTCGCCAACCGCACCTTCAGCGCCGCACTGGGCACGATGCTGTTCGGCATCATGCTGACCAGTGCGATCATGCTGTTCATCACCCAGCACCTCCAGCTGGTCGACGGCCTGTCACCCCTGCAGACGGGCCTGTGGATGCTCCCCACCGTCGCCGCGAACACCGCGAGCTTCCTGCTGTCGCCGCTCCTGGCCCGCCGGATCCGCCCCGCCTACCTCATCGGAGCCGGCCTGGCCGTGTCGGTGGCCGGCCTGCTGCTGCTCACCCGGGCCGGCGCGGCCTCCGGACCCGCGGTCCTGGCGGCGGGCTTCGCCCTCAGCAACCTCGGCGCCGGCCCGCTGCTGACCCTGGGCACCAACCTGGTCGTCGGATCCGCCCCGCCCGGCAGAGCCGGATCGGCTGCGGCCATGAACGAGACGAGCGCGGAGTTCGGCTTCGCGCTGGGCATCGCCGTACTGGGCAGCGTCGGCACCGCCGTGTACCGCCACCACATCGCCGCCACCATCCCCGCCGGCATACCGGTCCCGGCCGCCCAGGCCGCCCGTGACACGCTCGCCGGCGCCGCGACCGCGGCCCAGCACCTGCCCGACCGGCTCCAGGCGGCGCTGCTCGCCCCCGCCCGCGAGGCCTTCACCAGCGGGCTGCACGCCGTCGCGATCCTCAGCGCCGTGCTCCTGGCCGGCGTCGCGATCCTCGCCGTGACCCTGCTCCGGCACGTGCGCCCCAGCGCTCAGAACCACCCCGACCAGCCTGGCGACGCCCCGGAGGCGGCAGCCGGTGCCGCCCCCCAGGGAGCCTCCAACTGAAACGAGCGTGCCGGCCGTCGGCCGGCACGCTGTGTGCGCACGCTGTGGAGGTCCGGCCGGGGCCGGACGGTCGGGGCCGGACGGTCGGGCGGGGGATCAGGCTGCCGGCCACGTCCAGTGCATGCCGTCAAGGGAGGGGATGAGACCGCCTGGGCGCACCGGGGTCTGCTCGTCGGCATTCTCACCGATGACGGCCTGCACCTGGATCCGGGCGCCGGCCTTGACGACGGAGCGGGCCAGCGAGGCCTGCAGCAGGTTGCGGTCCTCTCCCTCGACGTGCACCGGACGCTGGACGATCTGCGACAGCTCCTCGAAGGCGGAGGCCCGCTCGGTTAGGTAGGAGCCGGCGTCGACGAGCGCTCCCTCGTTCGAGGCGCCGCCGCCGACGAGCTCCACGAAGGACTCCAGCTCGGACGCGGTGTTGTTGGTGACCTTCTTGGCGTTCCAGAAGTAGGAGTCCTCGTGCTGGTGCATGTCGTAGAAGGCGACGAGGAAATCGTGGAAGAGCGCGTACTCCTTGCGGTAACGGGCCTCGTACTCCTCGAAGGCGGCCGTCTCCTGGGTCTGGTCGCGCAGGGAGGTGTTGATGGAGCGGGCGGCCATCATGGCGCTGTAGGTGGCCAGGTGCACCCCGGAGGAGAAGACCGGGTCGATGAAGCAGGCCGCGTCACCGGTCAGGACCATGCCGGGCCGCCAGAACGCCTCCTTGCTGTAGGAGTAGTCCTTGCGGATGCGGATCTCGCCGTAGGGCCCGTCCGTGACGCGCTGGGCGTCGGCCAGGTATTCGGCGATCAGCGGGCATTCGTCGATCAGCTTGCTCAGTGCCTTCTCCCGGTCGCCCTGGACCCGTTCGAGTTCGGCCTGGCGCACGACCGCGCCGACGCTGGTGAGCTCGTCGGTGAGCGGGATGTACCAGAACCAGCCGGAGTCGAAGGCCGCGGCCAGGATGTTGCCCTGGTTGGGGGCGGGCAGTCGCTTGCCGCCGGTGTAGTAGCCGAACAGCGCGATGTTGCGGAAGAACTCCGAGTAGAGCCGCTTGCCGCCGACCCTCTGATGGATGCGGCTCTTGTGCCCGGAGGCGTCGACGAGGTAGCGGCTGCGGGCGGTGTGCCGCACGCCGTCGGCGTCGGTGAAGTGCACACCGCACACCCGTCCGCCGTCCTCGACGACGTCGGTGACCGATGTCCGCTCGCGCACCTCGACGCCCTTGCGGCGGGCGTTGTCGAGGAGGATCTGGTCGAACTTCATCCGTTCGACCTGGTAGGCGGTCGAGGCCTCGGTGGTGAACTTGGAGGAGATGGAGAAGGAGAAGGTCCATGGCTCGGGATTGCTGCCCCACCGGAAGGTGCCGCCCCGTTTGGGCATGAATCCGGCTTCCCGCAGCTCCTCCGAAACGCCGAGGAGCTGGCAGATGCCGTGCACGGTCGAGGGGAGCAACGACTCCCCGATCTGGTAGCGGGGGAACTGTTCTTTCTCCAGGAGCAGGACGTTGTGTCCCTGCATCGCCACGAGCGCCGCGGTCGTCGAGCCCGCGGGGCCGCCGCCGACCACGATGACGTCGTATTCAAGGGCGTTCTCAGCACTCACGTTCACGTTCTCCTTCACAAGGCACGCCGCCCGGCCCGAGCGGACGTGTGGTGATTCCCCGTCAGCCTCCTCACCGCCGGCGGCACCGGGCCGGCCCTGGGGCCACCGGATGATCCGGCGGCCCCGGGGCGCCGGCCCGGCCCCGTGGGCCGGGCGTCGATGGGGCATGGAAGTTCAGGACCAACCGCGCCTGGGGTCAGCGCAGCTCGACGCCACAGTCCACGACGGCCTGGAGCACCTCACCGCGCGCCAGGGCCGCGGCCACCGTCTCGATGTCGTCGGCCATGTAACGGTCCTTGTCCAGCGTCGGCACCAGCGAGCGCACCTTGTCGTAGACAGCCTTGGCGGCCGGGCTCAGCCCCTCGTAGCGCCCGGAGACGTCCACCGCCTGGGCCGCGGCGAGGAACTCCACCGCGAGGATCTTCTCGTTGTTCTGCAGGACCCTGCGCGCGTTACGCGCCGAGATCAGGCCCATGCTGACGATGTCCTGGTTGTCGCCGTTGGAGGGCACGCTCTGCGTGCTGGCCGGGCCGATGGTCCGGTTCTCCGCTATCAGCGCCGTCGCCGGATACTGCGCACCGGCGAATCCGCTGTTGAGACCGGGGTCGCCCATGACGAGGAACTCCGGAAGGCCGTAGCTGAGGTGCCGGTTCAGCAGCCGGTTGGTCCGCCGCTCGGACAGGACGCCGAGCTGGGTGAGCGCGATCGTCACGAAGTCCATCGCGAACGCGATCGGCTGACCGTGGAAGTTGGCGCCGTGGAAGATCTCCTGCCCCTCGAAGAACAGCGGGTTGTCGTTGGAGGAGTTGAGTTCGATCTCCAGCTTCGTCACCGCGTGGTAGAGGGTGTCGCGGACGGCCCCGAGGACCTGCGGGATGGCCCGCAGCGAGTAGGCCTTCTGCAGGTAGTGCGGCGTCCGCTGCACGGTCTGGCCGTTCTGCCTGCTCTCCTGGACCTGCTGGCGCAGGTCGGCGTGCTCCACGGTCAGCTCGCTGCCCCGCATCAGCTCGCGCATGTTGGCGGCGCTGTCGATCTGGCCGGCGTGCGGGCGGGCGATGTCGTGCCCCTCGGGACGGAAGGGGCTGGTCGAGCCCTGCAGCGTCTCGATCACCAGCGCCGCGACGATCTCGGCCTGCCGCACCTGGGTCAGGGCCCGGCCGACGACGAGGGAGCCCAGCCCGGTCATCGCGGACGTGCCGTTGATCAGCGCGAGCCCCTCCTTGAAGCGCAGCTCCAGCGGCTCGATGCCGAACTCGCTGAGAACCTCGGCGGTCTTGACCCGCTTGCCGTCACGCAGGACGTAGCCCTCGCCGATCACCGTGCTCGCGATGTGCGCCAGCGGGGCCAGGTCGCCGCTGGCGCCCAGCGAGCCGATCTCCGGGATGGCCGGGATGATCCCCAGGTTGAGGTAGAGCGCCAGGCGCTCCAGCACCTGCGGCCGCACGGCGGAGTACCCCTTGGCCAGGGCGTTCAGCCGGGTGGCGAGGATCGCTCTGGCCTCGTCCTCGGCGAACAGCGGGCCCACGCCGGCGCTGTGGCTGCGCACGAGGTTGGTCTGCAGCTCCACCTCCTTGGCGGTGCCCACCAGCATGTAGATCATCTCGCCGAAGCCGGTGGTGACTCCGTAGATGGGGATGTCCTCGCGGGCGATGTCCTCGAAGACCTGCCGGCTCCTGGCGGCCGCGGCCAGGGCACCCGGCGTGAGCTTGCAGGGCGCCCGGTCCTCGGCGATCCGCCGGACACCGGCGATATTCAGGCTCTCGCCGTCGATGTCAACCGACACGTCGACCTGGACCGCCTCGGTCTTGACCACTTCGGTCTCGACTAGAGTCAATTCCCTCACTCCTTCATGGCCTTGCTAACGGCTGTCGTCAAAGGCTTGCGTTTGGCACAGGGTCGGACGTCGTCGTCGGACTGTTCCTCACTGCCGACTCGACCAGGGCGGAGAGACCGGCCAGCGAGGGGTTGGCGAAGCATTCCCGCAGCGACAGCTGGACCCCGAACCGCTCGTGGATCAGCGTGATCAGCAGGGGTATCAGCAGGGAATGCCCACCCACCGCGAAGAGGGTGTCCTCGGTGCTGAGCTGGTCGGTGCCCAGCAGCTCCGACCAGATCTCCGCCATACGCCTCTCCGCCCAGGTGCGCGGCATCGGGGCGTCCTTGGCCGGGAGCGGGCCCGGATCGGGGAGCCGGCGTCGATCGACCTTGCCGGCGAGGTTGCGCGGGAGCCGATCGTTCATGATCATGAACGACGCGGGTAGCGTCAGCTTGCCGAACCGCCGGCGCAGGTGAGCGCGCCACACCTCCGGGGAGCCCACGGCGTCCCCGGACGGCGTGCGCTGCGGCACGACATAGACCATCAGGCGGGTGACCAGCCCCTCCTTGTTGGTGAGGGCGGCCACCGCACACTCGGTGACCGAGTCGTGAGCGGCCAGCGCCGCTTCGACGTCGGTGAGCTCCACCCGGTTGCCGAGGAGCTTGACCTGGAAATCCTTACGCCCGCGGAACTCCAGCAGGCCGTCCCAGCGCCTGCGCCCGAGATCCCCGGTCCGGTAACAGCCGCCGGGCTCGGCACCGGGGGCCGCCTCCAGCCCGCGCACCGGCAGGAAGGCCGGGCCGACGCCGGCCCCGGCTCCGATGTAGCCCGGCGTGACGTACGGGGTGAGGATGACGATCTCCCCGGTGACCCCCGCCGGACAGGGCCGGTCCAGCTCGTCCAGCACCAGGACCTGCCGACCGGGAATGGAACGGCCGATCGGCACAGTCCCGTGCACAGGAGCGCTGATCTCGTGCCAGGTCGCCGCGATCGTCTCGGTGGGGCCGTAGGCGTTGATCAGCCGGGTGAGGGGCAGGGCCGCGCGCAGCCCGTTCGCCAACTCCTCCGGCAGCGCCTCCCCCATCAGCAGGAGATGGTCGAGCGCGGCGAGCCGCCCGGCCGAGTCCTCGCTGGTGACGAGCGCGAGGATCTCCTTGGCGAAGCTGGGGACCGTCTCGATGAGCGTGATCTGCTCATCGGCGAGCCAGTCGACCAGTTTCTCGGGGTTCATCCTGATCCGTTCGGGGACCGGGCAGAGCGTCCCTCCCGAGACGAGGGTCGCGAAGACCTCGCACAGCGCCGGGTCGTGCTCCGGAGCCACCCACTGCGCGACCCGGGAACCGGGGCCGATGCCGAACTCCGCGGCCAGCCAGGTGACGAACTGGGCGAAGGCGCCGTGCGTCTGCGAGATCCCCTTCGGCCTGCCGGTCGACCCCGAGGTGTAGGCGACGTAGGCCCATTCGCCCAGCCCGCTCCCCGGCGGGATCGGCGGGATCGGGAGGGCCTCGGACCGGTCCGGGGCCGAGAGGTCCAGGACGCGGCCGCCGAGCTCGTCCCGGTACCAGGTGCTCAGCTCGTCGCCGGCCGTCTCCTCGTCGAGCACGAGGCAGGTGGGCCGCAGGTCCTGCAGCACCGCCTTGCCGCGTTCCCCGACATCGGCCGTGCCGAACCAGACCAGGTGCGCGCCGGCGCCGAGCACCCCGAGCAGCGCGGCGATCTGGCTGGTCCCCCGCGGCAGCCGCACCGCGACGGCCTGGCCCTCGACGGTGCCGAGCGCCCGCAGGGAGGCGGTGATCGACGCCGCCTGCCCGACCAGGTCACGATAGGTGACGGTGGTGCCCTGCCAGGCGATCGCGACCGCCTCCGGATGCCGCTCGGCGTGCCTGCGCACCAGCTCGTGCACCGGCCACTCGGCCGGGGCGGCGCCGGTGATGCGGTCGGCCTCGCCCACTGCCGCCCGGATGCGCTCCTCATCCTCCAGGGGCAGCGCCCCCACCGGCAGGTCGGGCGCCGCCAGCGCCGCGGCCAGCAGCGTGTGGAGCTGATCGAGGATGGCGCGGGCGGATGAGTGCTCGAACAGGCCGGCGCGGTACTCCAGGGACCCGGTGACCGAGGAGTGCGTGCTGTCCACGGTGAGCGTGAGGTCGGCTCTGGCCGCGCGGCCGTCGACCGGCCGGCGCCGCACCTGGGCGCCGGCCAGCCGGAGCTCGGACTCGGGCGCCTGCGGGGACACGAACATGGCGTCGCAGAGCGGGATCCGGCGGGGGTCCCGCTCGACCTTCAGCGCCCGGACCAGGTGGGCGAAGGGCAGCTGCCGGTGGGCGGAGGCGCCCTCCGCCAGTTGCGCCACCCCGGCGACCAGCTCGCGGAAGGTGGGAGCCTGCGAGACGTCGGCGCAGAGCACCAGGAGGTTGTGGAAGGGGCCGATGAGCGCGTCGGCTCCGGAGTTCGGCCGCACCGACGCCGGCACGCCCACGGCGATACGGTCCTCACCGCTGTAGCGGTGCAGCAGGCACTGGAACCCCGCGAGCAGGACGACCCATGGGCTCGTCCCCGCCGCCCGGGCCAGTCCGGCCAGCGAACGGCCGAAATCCTCGCCCCAGTCGAACGACACGGCGCCACCGTGGAAGGACGGCTCCGCGGGGCGGGCCCGGTCCGTCGGCAGGTCCAGCGGGGGCGGCGGCGGCGTCAGCGTCGCAATCCACCACTCCAGCAACTCCGGCGCGCTCTCCTGCGCGCGCTGCTCGCGCGCGTAGTCGGCGTACTGCGAGGCGAGGGCGGGCAGCGCGGCCGGCCGGCCGGCATCCTCCGCCGCGTAGCCCGCGGAGAGATCCTCCACCAGGACGGACACCGACCGGTCATCGGCGACGGCCTGATGCAGCGCGAGCAGCAGAACGTGCTCGGTGACGCTCAGCCGCACGACGGCCGACCGGGCCGGCGGTCCCGCGGCGAGGTCGAACGGCGTGTCGGCCCAGTCCGCGCAGAAGCGGTCGAGCTGTGCCTCCCGGTCCTGTGGGGGCGTCCCGCTGAGATCCACGAACGACATCGGGTTGTCGTCTTCGTCGGCGATCCGCTGCACCAGCCGCCCGTCGATCTCGACCAGGGTGGTCCGCAGGGCCTCGTGCCGCTGGAGCACCGCCCGCCAGGCCGCGCGCAGCGCGCCGATCCGAAGGCCGCCCGTTATCTGATATGCCCGGTTCATATGATGGGCCGTGGAATCTGGAATAAGCTGGCTCAGGAACCATAAACCGTCTTGGGCATCGGACGCCACCGCGTGCTTGGCACCGACCTCACGTGCACAAAATACGTCAGCCGCGACCATATGATTCACCACCTCTGCATTCTCATGCCAAGACGCGTTCGGGAGCTTCTCAAGAATTGCGATAACCGAGCGGCGTTTGCACCTGTTCAGCACCGCGGATCACTGGCGCGGCAGCGTGTTTTCGGCGGGCCGCAGGGGGTGGGCCCGATCTGCCGTCGGCCGGCGCGGTGGACGTCTGCCGCAGCTCCGATAGTGGCAGCTCCGGCCATCGGGGCCTTCTCCGAAGTTGCCGCGTTCACAGCCATGTGCAGCGAAAAAAGCAATCGTAGAGATGCGGCCGCCTGCTCATCCGCGAACGATGGTCGGAGAGTCGTTGGCGTGCCGTGTGCGAACTTCCGCGGCAATTAACGGCGCCTGATCCGGCGCTGCGGCGGATGAGAGCCCCGTACCCACGAATGGACCGCGTAAGGAGCATATCCAATGACGGTTAACCACCTGAATGACCTGAGCCTTCCGGCGGTTGAGAAGCGGGTCGAAGACATCTGGCGCTACGTGCTCCGTATGCCGGAGGAGCAGAAGAACGCCACGTTCTTCGAGTTGCAGGGCCACTCGGTGTCCGCGATCCGCATCGCGTCCCGCATCGAGGACGAGCTCGGCATCAGCATCGACGTGAGCGCCCTGTTCGAGGACCCCAGCATGCAGGACTTCGTCCGCACCGTCGTGGCGCAGGCCGAGAGCGCCGGGATCGGCGGCTGACAGGGCCGCCCGTACGGCCGGGCGGCCCCCTGCCGGCGAGAACGCGGGCGCTCCTCCGCCGGGCGCCCGCTCTGTCGTGCCCGGCGCCGACGGGCGGCACCACCGTCTCCACCCCCGGTCGTCGCCGGCGGCCAGGACCGGACCGTGAGGGATTCGTCGCCTCGCAGCCGCTTGACGGCCCGCCCGGCTGCGGTGACGCACCATGCCCGACCGCTTCAACTACATTCAGGGACGGGACCGTCACGGCCGACCTCCGCTCGCCGCGACGGCCCGCTATCGCGAGGGGGCACCATGCGCTGGAACGTCATGTCTGAGCGCACCCTGTATCACGACAAATGGGTGCATCTCCGCTCCGCCGACGTGGAACTGCCCGACGGACGGCACCTCGACCACCGGTTGATCCAGAGCTCCGACGGCGCCTATGCGGCCGTGGTCGTCCGGGAGCGGGTGCTGCTGCTGTGGCGGCACCGGTTCATCACCGACGCCTGGGGCTGGGAGCTCCCCAGCGGTGCGATCAACCCGGGAGAGGGGCCGGCCGCGGCGGCGGCGCGGGAGGTGGAGGAAGAGACGGGCTGGCGCCCGGAGGGACCGCTGCGCCGCCTCATCCACACCCAGCCGATACCCGGGCTGCTCACCGCGCGCCACTACGTCTTCCGCGCCGACGCCGCCACCTACATCGGCCCGCCGGCAGACGGATTCGAGTCCGAGCGGATCGCCTGGGTGCCGCTGAGCAAGGTGCGCCGCCTCATCGACAGCGGCGAAATCCTCGAAGGGACGACGTTGACGGCCCTTCTCTGCCTGCTCCTGCGGTCCGCTTGACGCCCGCTCCCGGCGGGCGCGTGCACCGGCTGCCCGGTCCGCCCGGCGGACCCTGAGGTCGCCGCACCGGCACTGGGGCGCCCCGTGCCCCCGCCGGCCCCACGGCCCGCCGTACGGCGGTGGCCCGGGGCCGCGGGGGCACGGGGCCCGGACGCTACCCGCGGGGGCTGTTCTGGTAGGCGGCCAGGCTCCACTGCCCGTCCTGCCTGACGACGATCCAGGTGGCCCGGATGGCGCGCTCGTCGGAGACCTCGGTCTCACCGGGGGCCAGCACACCACCGGCCGTGATCACGATCCCGACGTCGCCGCTGAGGAACCTGACGTCGATCGGCTGCCCGGTCACCTGGGTGCCCTTGAACGGCCCCTCGAACGCGGCGGCCATGAACGACTGGATCTCCTCCCGGCCCTTGCGGTACAGGCCGGGCAGGATCATGGTCCCGTCCTCGGTGAAGACCTCGGCGAAGGCCTGGGCGTCGTGCTTGGCCCAGGCCGCGACGATGCGCCCGGGGACGGCCGCCACAGCGGCCTGGTCGTCGGCGGAAGGACCTGCGATGGTCGATGCGGGGCTGGTCGTGGTCATGTCCGTCTCTTTCTCCGTGGACGTCGGTGGAGGGAGGGGCCGGCCGTCAGAGGTAGAAGGTGTTCGGCTCCTGGCCGCACAGGATCCGCCCGTACAGCTCGGCGTTGGTGTTCGGGTGCATCAGGGCGTGCAGGTTCACGGCCTGGACGTCACGCGAGATCCGCTGGATCGGCTGGTCGCTGTAGATGGACGAACCACCGCTGGCCGTGCTGAAGATGTCCACGGCCTCTTTGGCCAGCTTGCACACCATGCCCATGTCGGCGCGCGCCCTGGCCCGCTCCTGCAGCGACCACTGCGCGCCCTCGACGCCCTTGCCGTCCACCAGCGTGGCCAGGCGGTGGGCGTGGAACTCGGCCTGGTCGACCTTCATCGTGGCCTCGGCGACCTGCAGGTGGGTCAGCGGCGCCTCGGCCTGGGCCGTGTAGCCGGTGTAGGTGATCTTCCGGTCGGGGAGCCGCTCGAAGAACGCCTCGCCGGCGGCCTTGGCCAGCCCGACCACGGTCCCGACCGAGGAGGCGGAGGCGACCGGGAGCAACGGCGTCCGGTAGATCGGGACGCCGGCGTTCAGCTGGGAGGCGTACTGTCCCTGCAGCACCGCCGGCAGCGGCAGGATGCGCTCGGAGGGGACGAACACGTCGGCCGCGATCGTGCTGACGCTGCCGGTGCCCTTCAGACCGGATGTGTGCCAGTCGTCCACGATCTGCAGATCCGACATCGGCACCAGCCCCAGGACGGGGTACGGCTCGCTCTCGGCGCCCACCACGACCGCCACGATCACCTGCCACTGGGCGTGCAGGGCGCCGCTGACGAAGGCCCACTTGCCGTTGACCACGACACCGCCATCGACCGGGGCCGCCATCGCGCTCGGGCTCAGCGTCCCGCAGATCCGCACGTCCGGGATCGAGAACACCTCGTCCTGGACCTGGTCGGGGAACGTGCACGCCATCCACGTCGGGATCCAGTACACCGACGCCACCCACGATGTGGACCCGTCGGCCCTGCCGAGCTCGGTGGCCACGTCGACCAGGGTGCGGGTGTCCGACTCGTAGCCGCCGTACCGGGCCGGCACCCGCAGCTTGAAGATGCCCGCGTCGGCCAGCGCCTCGATCGACTCTCCGTGAATGCGCCGGTTCTCCTCCGACCACGCCGCGTTCTTCCGAAGAATCGGCGCCAATTCGGACGCGCGCCGTACCAGCTGCTCCCGCGTCGGAACCTCGGTGGTCAACACCATTTCCTCCCAAAGAATTCAGACGGGAAAACGCGGCCGCCCGGCGCGCCCCGCTCACAGTGCCGTGAAATCATGGAGCGGTGAGCGTTCATCTGCTCCGTCATCCGCCGATGGTCATCACCCCGACGGTCGCACCGGAGGCGGGCACCCGCATCTTCTGAATTGCGGATCGCCATTTCAGGATCGGTCCTCCGGACAGCGGCGGAGGTCCGGTCGAATCACGCGACGTGGAAGCCGCAACCTCTGAGAAGCCCACCGTGCTTCCGGGTGCCAGCATCAAACCTGCAGCAGAAGGCCGACGCGCTCGCTCGCCGGTGCCGTCGGGCAGGACGCGTCGTCCGCGACGCTCCGACGAGAGCATTGTCGAGTCCCGCCGGCGCGCGGGCCTCTTCGAGCGTGTTCCCGTTGGACCACAGCGCCGCTCGGCGCCGCCGATTCATGGGGGAGCCGAGCCGCGAGAAGGAGAGTTGCCTGATGACCGACCATCGGGATGGCCCGGACGTGACGGAGGCGCGGCCGAAGACACGTCCGCTGACCGGCGACGAATACATCGAGACCTTGCGCGACGACCGGGAGATCTACATCTACGGCGACCGTGTCAAGGACGTCACCTCGCATCCGGCCTTCCACAACCCCGTCCGGATGACGGCGCGGCTGTACGACGCCCTGCACGACCCGGCCAAGCGTGACGTCCTCACCGCGCCGACGGACACCGGCAGCGACGGCTACACCCACCGCTTCTTCACCACCCCGCACAGCGCGGCCGACCTCGTGGCCGACCAGCAGGCCATCGCGGCCTGGGCCCGGATGAGCTACGGCTGGATGGGACGGAGCCCGGACTACAAGGCATCCTTCCTGGGCACGCTCGGGGCGAACGCCGACTTCTACGCCCCCTACGCCGACAACGCGCGGCGCTGGTACCGCGAGTCGCAGGAGAAGGTCCTGTACTGGAACCACGCGATCGTTCACCCGCCGGTCGACCGCAGCCGCCCGCCGGACGAGGTCGCGGACGTGTTCATCCACGTGGAGAAGGAGACCGACAGCGGCCTGGTCGTGAGCGGGGCCAAGGTCGTCGCCACCGGTTCGGTGCTCACCCATTACAACTTCATCGCCCACTACGGCCTGCCGATCAAGGACCGGAAGTTCGCGCTGGTGGCCACCGTGCCGATGGGCGCGCCGGGGATGAAGCTGATCTGCCGGCCGTCCTACAGCGCCACGGCCGCGGTGATGGGCAGCCCGTTCGACTACCCGCTCTCCTCACGGCTGGACGAGAACGACACCATCCTCATCCTCGACAAGGTGCTCATCCCATGGGAGAACGTGTTCATCTACGGCGACCTGGGCAAGGTCCAGCTGTTCACCGGGCAGTCCGGATTCTCCGAGCGCTTCACCTTCCACGGCTGCACGCGCCTGGCGGTGAAACTGGAGTTCATCGCCGGCCTGCTGGCCAAGGCACTGGAGATCACCGGCACCTCGGATTTCCGGGGTGTGCAGAGCCGGCTGGGCGAGGTCCTGGCCTGGCGCAACCTGTTCTGGGCCTTCTCCGACGCGGCCGCACGCAACCCGGTCGCGTGGAAGAACGGCGCGGTGCTGCCCAATCCCCAGTACGGCATGGCCTACCGGTGGTTCATGCAGATCGGCTACCCGAGGATCAAGGAGATCGTGCAGCAGGACGTCGCCAGCGGACTGATCTACGTCAACTCCAGCGCCGATGACTTCAAGAACCCAGACATCCGTCCTTACCTGGACAAATACGTCCGCGGTTCGGGCGGCGTCGACTCCGTCGAGCGGGTCAAGGTGATGAAGCTGCTGTGGGACGCGGTCGGCTCCGAGTTCGGCGGCCGGCACGAACTGTACGAGCGCAACTACGCGGGCAACCACGAGAACACCCGGGTGGAGCTGCTGTTCGCACAGTTGGCCACCGGACAGGTCGACGACTACAAGGCCTTCGTCGACGAATGTCTCGCCGAGTACGACCTGGACGGCTGGACGGTGCCCGATCTCAACTCCTTCGGCAACCTGCGGGGCGTCAGGGACGGCCTGCTCAACGACTGAGCGCCTCCGGCCGACCACCTGAGACGCCGCGCGTGAGGAGGCCCGGTCGCCCCACGAGGGCGGCCGGGCCTCCAGGCGTTCAGCTGCGATCAGGTGTCCAGGTGTCCGGATGTCCCGCGGGAAAGGGCGCAGGAGCCCGCCTCGGCGGGCGGCGGTACACCCTTTCCCCGCGGAGCCCTCACGCCGGGGAAAACGGATGACCGGAAAAAGCGGCTGTGGTCCTTTCCGCCTCGGTGTCTGCAGCCACCGACGCGGGGAAGGATTCGGATCTCCTCCTTAACGGATAAAGCCGTTCAATGCGGACCACATTCACATTCAGCTTCTTTAAAAAGCATGACATCGGCCTGATATCCGAGGCATCTCCCCCATTGCGCTGTCCTTTCCCGGAAAAATGAACGGTACGGGCACCGGCGGGCCCGCCGTACGGTCACGCCGATCTGCGGCGGCTCAGGCCACCGTCCTCTCCTTGGCACCGGCCGGGCCGCCGAGTATGTGCTCGCGGCCCCGGTTGCCCCGGACGAGCAGATCGGCCAGCGGTCCGCCCCTGGCGTGGTCGGCGCTGCGCAGCGCGCCGGCGGCGGTGGTCAGGTCCCGGACCACCGCGTCCAGCACCGCGGCGATCGGATCGGCGTTCTGCTGCAGGATGTCGCACCAGAGGCCGGGGGCTCCGGTGGCGACCCGGGTCGTGTCCTGCAGGCCCCTGCCCGCCAGCGAGAGCGTGCTCTGGTCGGCGCCCGCGAACCACGCCGCGAGCGCCGCCGACACCAGGTGCGGCACGTGCGAGACCGCGGCGGCGGCCCGGTCGTGCGCCTCGGGGGTGAGCACCCTGAGCTCTCCCCCGCACACCCCGACCAGCTGCGCCACCAGCCGCACCGGCCCCGCCGGCGTCGCCGGGTGCGGGCACAGCGCCCACGGCCGGCCCGCGAACAGGTCCGCGTGCGCCGCGCAGGGGCCCGACAGCTCACGGCCGGCCATCGGATGCCCGGGAACGTAGGTGGTGAAGTCACATCCGGCCAGCTCCGCGTCGGCGATGATGCGGGTCTTGGCACTGGCGACATCGGTGTAGACGGCGCCCAGCCCGCGGGCCTGGGCCTCGCGCAGCACGTCGACGACGGTGGACGGCGGGGTGGCGATGACCACGACGTCGGCAGGGGGATCGTCGGGCGTCAGCGCGGCCCCCGCCCCCATCCCCACCGCCTGCGCCAGCGCGCCGGTGTCCCGGTCGGACAGCCCGACGTGGATGCCGGCACGGCGCAGCCTGAGTGCGATCGAGGTCCCGATCACACCGCTGCCGACAACCGTGACGCGGCGGACCCCGACCGGGTCCGCAGGTTCCTCCGCAACGTCCCCGCCGGGCACGCGGGCATCCGGCGGGGCGTCGGCAACCATCGCGGTCGTCATCAAATCTTTTCCTCTCATCGCCTATCGGATCGTGTGTTTTCCAGCTGTTCTCGCACGGATAACTCTGCGCGTTTCACAGTCCGTTAACCAGGCAGATCAGAGTCAACAAGCTGCCCATCGGAAACCGCTTCATGTCAATTACCGGAAATGGCGAGGGCCATCGCCTGTCCTTTCTCCGAGCGGGTCGGAAAACCGCGGGGAGAAAGGACGGGCGATGGCCCTGAACCTGATGTGCCCGGCGCGCTGTCAGGCGTCGGCGAACTGCCCGGGGGAACGGCCGGCCCCGGCCGGTCCCCGGTATGCCTGAGCGATGTCCAGCCAGTGGTCGGCCTCGGCACCGGTGGCGGTGAGCGCGAGGTCGTCGCGGTGACGGCGCCTGGTCACCAGCAGGCAGAAGTCCACGGCAGGCCCGGTGACCTTCTGCTCGGAGTCCTCCGGCCCGTAGGCCCACACCTGTCCCGAGGGGGCGGTGAGCTCGAAGCGGAACTCCCCGGCCGGCGGCGTCAGCCCCCGCGCCAGATAGCCGAAGTCCCTGGTCAGCACCGCGAACACGACCAGGTGCCCGATCCGGTCGGTCCGCTCCAGGCGCACGCCGAGCGCGTCGGCGATGTCCTGGCCGTGTGCGAACTGCTCCATGATCCCGGCGCACGCGAGGATGACGGGCGGCAGCGGGTTGACCAGCCAGGGCACCGTCTCACCCGGCGGGACGGCGGCCAGCGCCTTGACCACGGCCTCGCGCTCGGCCTGCCAGCGGTCGAGCAGCACCTCCGGCGGGTCGTTCTTGTAGTCGGCGAGCGCGGCGTTCACCGCGCCGTCGAAATCCTTCTCCGCCCCCGCGGCCAGGACCTTGAACGCCTCCGCGTCGGATGCCGCCGTCCCGGCCAGCCTGAAGATGAAGGCGAGGTGGGCGATCTGGTCGGCGATCGTCCATCCGGGTGCGGGAGTGGGCAGCCGCCACTGCTCCGCGTCGAGCCCCGCCACCAGCCGGGCGAGTTCGTCGCCCTCGGCGGTCAGGTCGTTGAGCACGCCCTCCAGCTCGCTCACGTCTCTGTCCTCTCATTTGGCGATCAGATTCAGATCGGAATGCCTTGATCACGTGCCCGCCGCGGCCGGCCGGACCGATAAAGCACGTAATGAAATACCTCGCTCGCGGACGGCATTATGAGAACACCTCGGAACAGCGTTATCGAATCAAGGATGCATCAGCGGAAATCACGCTGTCTTCTCCATGGGTGCTGTCGCGGCGCGGCGCGGCCACCGCCCGCCGCCCCCGCACCATGAAGACCGCGAGCAGGCTGCCGAGCAGGAGCACCGCGGCCACGACGCCCAGCGTCGGCCTGCCGGCCGCCACGAAGCCCTCACCGAAGGCCTCTCGGGTCAGCCGGGCGAAGCGGGCGGCGACGTCGACCGGCAGGGCGCCCGGCGGCGGACCCGTGGCAGGCGGGCCGGCCGCGGGTCCGCCGGGGGCGGCGCCTGCGCCCAGCCCGGCCAGATACGCCTGCCGGACCCCCTCCGGGAGCTGCGCCAGGCGCTCCCCCGCCTCCCGCAGCAGCGACTCCGCCAGCCTGTTCTGCAGGACGGCCCCGATCACGGCCGCGCCCAGGGCCGCACCGACCTGCCGCGCCGTGTTGAGCACGCCCGAGGCGGCCCCGGTCTGCCGCGGAGGGATCTCGCGCATCGCCTCCGTCGTCGCCGGGGCGAACGTCAGGCCCATGCCGACGCCGACGACGAGGAACGGGACGAGGAACGTCGCCGCCGTCGCCGAGGTCGCCGAGACGGCCGCGACGGCGAACACGCCCAGTGAACAGCAGGCCAGGCCCACGATGAGCAGGATCCGGCCGCCGACCCGGTCGGTCAGCCGGCCCGCGGCCGGGGCGACCACGGTCAGCGCGAGGGTCAGGGGCAGCCCGGCGACCCCCGCCGCCAGCGGGCTCATCCCCAGTACGGCCTGCGCCTCGATCATGAAGACGAACAGCAGCCCGTAGAGCGAGAACGACATGATCAGTGTGATGAGCGTGGCGATGGTGTAGTTGCGGTTGCGGAACAGCCGCAGCGGCAGCAGTGGCTCCGGCTGGCGGCGTTCCCACAGCACGAACAGCACCAGCAGCACCCCCGCGACGGCGAGGATCCCGAGGATCGTCACCGGCCCCGCGACCGTTCCCCAGCCGTGGCGCTCCCCCTCGACCAGGCCGTACACCAGCGCGGACAGGCCGCTGGTGGCCAGCAGTACGCCGACCAGGTCGAAGCGGTGCGACACCCCCGGCCGCAGACCCGGCACGTAGCGGAGCGCCAGCAGCATGCCGGCCAGCGCCACGGGGACGTTGAGATAGAAGATCGACTGCCAGCCCAGCCGGGTGACCAGGAGCCCGCCCAGCGTCGGCCCGCTCACCGAGGCGACGCCGGCCACCGCCGCGAAGATCCCGAAGGCCCCGCCGCGCCGTTCGGGCGGGAAGATCGCCGAGATGAGCACGAGCGCCTGCGGCAGCAGCGCCGCCGCCCCGACACCCTGCAGCACCCTGGCGGCGATCAGCTGGTCGGGTGTCTGGGACAGGCCGCACAGCGCCGAGGCGAGCGTGAACAGCCCGAGGCCGGCGACGAAGACGGCCCGGGGACCGAGCAGGTCGCCCAGCCGCCCGAAGACGATCAGCGACGACGCGAAGGCCAGCAGGTATCCGTTCAGGACCCACAGCACCTTGTCGAGTCCCGCCCCCAGCGTCCTCATCATGTCCGGCGCGGCGACGTTGACGATGGTGGTGTCCAGCAGGATCAGGAAGTTGGCGATGCAGAGGACGCCCAGCGCGAGCCACGGACTCGGGCGTGCCGGCCGGGCGGTCATGTCGCCCGGTGAGGCCCCGTGGACGGAGCGGTCTGCAGCCCCGGCCCGGTCCGCATCCAGCCGCCCACCCGCCGCGCCGCGGCCAGGCTCGCCCACGAGGTGAGCTCGACGAGCGCGCGGTCGTCGGGGTTGTCCCGCCGGAAGTCGTCGATGAGCGCCCGATCGACCTGGTAGGAGGCCATCGCCGTCAGCAGCGCCAGCCGGCCGGCCGGCCGCTGGGCGGGCGGCAGGGCGGAGACCGACTCGGAGACCCAGGCCCGGCTGAGCCCCGCCGGCCCGCCGTTCCACCCGGCCAGCTCGGCGGAGACCAGATCCCGGACGTCTTCCGGCACCGAACGCCGGCCGCCCCGCTCGATGGCGGCGCAGGCCCGGGCGAAGGCCTCGGCGATGTTGGCCGTGCCCTCCGCCCAGGACAGATCGGCCGGCAGCGGCGCGTCCGGCAGCAGGCCGAGGGACGCGCCGGGGGCGTGAGCCCTGCGGGCCGCCGGCCTCATGAACAGCCCCAGCAGCCGCATGAGGACCGGGCGGATCCCGGCGGGCACCTCCGGCGGCACCGGGGACTCGTCCAGGAACACGTTGACCATGCGGTTGAAGTACTGGAAGGTGACCGCCACCCCGACCAGCTCCGGAGCCTGCTCCGCCGGTGACGGCAGCTCGTGCTGGGCGGCCGTCTCCCGCCTGTCGCTGGCCCGCGCCCACGCGGCGATCCGGCGCACCCCGGGGTCGGTGATCTCCTCGATGCGGTCAGCGGCGATCTCGGCGGCGTACTGCCCCTGCACGAGGCTGTGCAGCGTCGCGCTGTGTACGTCCACGCAGTAAGGGCAGCTGTTGCCCATCGACACCGCGGCGGCCACCGCCTCCTTGATCGCCCTGCTGACCGTCCCCTGGGCCAGGAGTGACTCCCGCAGCATCAGCCAGCAGGCCGCCAGGGGTTCCGGAGCGGGCGAGTGCAGGATCACCGGCGGCGCCAGCATGCCGAAGTCCCGTTCGACCTGCCCGTAGACTCTCCCGACGAGATCCAGCGCGGCGCCTGGTCTGACCGCGGAGACGTGGCGGATCTGGGACAGCGCGCTCCGCCGTGCCACGGGGGTGAGGATCCTGCCCATCGCTCGCTCCTCTCCTCAGCGGTGCAGCAGAGTGGGCAGCAGCGGTGCCACTCCGCTCCGCCCGCTGGTGGCGCCGTCCGGCGACGGCGCGCCGTAGGTGACCTGCACGCCCCGCTGCTGCGCGGCCTGCACGATGCCCGGCACGGCGCGCTCGGCGAGCGCGGCGATGGTCATCGCGGGGTTGACCGTCAGCGCCCCCGGTACGGCGGAGCCGTCGGTGACGAAGATGCCGGGATGGCCCCGCAGCTCGTTACGGTCGTCGAGCGCCGAGGTGCCCGGGTCGTCGCCGATGCGGCAGGAGGCCAGCGGGTGCACGGTGTAGGCGCCGACCACGTCGTTGGTCCACGGCGCCACCTTGGCCAGCCCGTCGCGCTCCACGATGTCCTTCACCTCGGCGTCCGCCTGGGCCCAGCCGCGCAGCGTGTTCGGGGTCGGGTCGTAGCGGAGCCGGCCGACGCCGAGCATCTGCTGCGAGAGCCGGTCGGCGTTGCCGGTGGCCGGGGGTGGCCCGAAGACCCCCTCGTTGTCGTCCTCCGTCATCTGGAAGATGATCAGCCAGGAGCGCCAGCGCTTGAGGAGCTCCTTCTTCTCCAGGCCGAACCAGCTCGGGCCGACCGCGCCGGGCACCTGCGCGAGGATGGTGCCCAGACCGGGTGGGAAGTAGAGCTGCTCCAGCGAGAAGCGGGAGTATTCCGGCAGCGAGCCGTCGAGGCGGTCCCAGCTCGCGACGGTCGGCCCCTTGCCGATCTGGTTGGCCTCGTAGGCCAGGCCATCGCCCCGGGTCAGGCCGAGGACATCGCGCACCCGGTCCTCGTCGAAGACGACGGTGTTGAGCCGCTCGCCGTTGCCCGAGAAGTATCTGCCCACGGCGTGCGGCATCGTGCCGAGCGTCGCCTCGCTGCGCTGCAGGATGACGGGGGTGGCACCGGCACCGGCCGCAAGCACGATGATCTTGGCGTCGATCGTCCCGCTGTCGGCCTGGACCCGGTAGTCCTCGTCGTCGACGACGTTGTAGTGCACCCGGTAGTCGCCGTCGTCGGTCTTGGAGATTTTCTGCACCTCGTGCAGCGGCCGGATCTCGGCGCCGTGCGCGAGTGCCGCAGGCAGGTAGTTGAACAGCAGGGAACGCTTGGCGTCGAAGCGGCAGCCGGCCATCATCCAGTTGCAGTTGGTGCATTTGCTGTTGTCGATGGCGGCCGGCAGCGGGTTGGCCGTGCGGCCCGCGTGGTTGCAGGCCGCCGCCCACAGCCCTCCTGCGTAGGTGGCGTCGCTCCAGTCCTGCTTGGTGACCGGGATCGCCTCCTCCACCCGGTCGTACCACGGCTCCAGGGTGTCGCGGCTGACGGCCGACGGCCACATCCGCCTGCCGATGCTGCCACGGCGTTCGAAGACGAAGCGCGGCGCGCGGGGCATCGCGGCGAAGTACACGACGCTGCCGCCGCCCACGCAGTTTCCGCCCAGCAGGCTCATGCCGTCGCCCACGACGAAGTCGAACGCCCGCGTGTAGGACGATCCGAGTTTGTAGTCGTGCTCGAAGTCGTTTCCGCTCAGCCACGGCCCGCGCTCGAGCACCACCACCCGCGCGCCGCCGGCCGCGAGGTGATAGGCCGCGATCGCGCCGCCGAAGCCGCTGCCGACCACGAGGACGTCGGTGCGTTCGGTGCTGGTCATGCGGGGCTCCCTGAAGGGGTCGTGTCCGGGTGCGGGCTGGCCAGCTGGCGGCCGTAGGAGTATTCGGGGAAGCGCCACAGACCGTCGGGGTCGGGCGGGGTGATGCCCATCGCGGTCAGGCCGGGATGCCCCGCCGCAAGCGCGTCGGCGGTGTGCATGTGAGCCGCGGAGTCGAAGGCCATGTTGCTGAACAGGGCGAGACTGACCCAGAACGGCTTCTCCGGGTGGCCGGGCGAGGTCAGCCGCTGCACCAGGGCGGTGCGGTGCTGGAAGGCCAGCGCGACGAAGGGCGGCACCGACTCGTCGAGAACCAGCCTGTACCCGGCCGCGTACTCCCGCGCGTGGTCGTTCAGCAGGCGGGCGAAGTCGTCCAGTCCGCTGCTCAGCCCGGTCGCGTCCCACTCCAGCAGCTCGATGGCGCCGGCCGCCACCGCGCCGCCGCCGGTGCTGACGCCCGCGATGGCTCTGTCGTCAGGCGATCTCTTCTCACCCGGGATGATCGTGTCCGCGAACGCCTCGAGTGTCATCGTCCTGGCCTGCTCTGCGTCCGATGTTGGCGATGGCATAGGCGTTTCCTCGCGTCTCATTCGGCTCCGATCCGCTTCATCGTCCGGGCGCCCTCGCGCCCGGTGCATCTTCTGGATTGCCGTCCGCCCCGGCCTGCAGCGCCAGGCGGAGAGTGGCCAGCGCGCGGACGGTCTGGCTGCGCACCGTCGAACACCGGCTGCCCATGGCCCGCGCCGTCTCCTCGACACTGCGGTCCTCCCAGTAGCGCATGACGACGGTGGCCCGCTGCCGGGGCGCGAGGTCGGCGAGTGCTCTCATCAGCAGGAGACGGTCGCCGAGGAAGGCGTACGGATCAGGTGTGGAATCGGACTCGGGCGGCAGGTCGTGGAGGATCTCGTGGGACCAGCGATGGGACCTGCGATCGCTGATGATCAGCCGGGTCATGATCACACGTGCGTAGCCGGCGAGCTTGTCACGGTCTTTCAGGGTGTCCCAGCGCAGGTGGAGCGCGATCAGCGTCCGCTGGACGAGGTCGTCGGCCTCGTACCAGTCGGCGGAGAGGAGGAACGCCATCCGCCGCAGCGCGGGTCTGGCCTCCTTGACGTAGCGCGAGAACTCGTCATCGCGAGCCTCCGCCATCTGCTCACACCCCATCACGGTGAACGGATCCCGGCGCCAGGCGGGAGATCCTGAAAAACGACGCACAGCGTCGCCGAATTTGATAGGTATTAGGTCGGTATCATCAGAATTCGACGTGCTCCCCCGTAGCGGCAACCCCTATCCCGCCCCTACCTGCCCCCTCGCACGGCATTGCAGGAGCCCGGAAAAACATTCAGCGCGGTCCGCCCACCACGGGCTCCGCGCGTTTCACATCACCGATATTCGAAACCGTCGGCATATCACTTGAAAAATAAAATTCACCCACAACGAGTGATAATTCGACATGTCCTGGTCACTTCAGAAATCCACCCGCGGTGCAGCGTCATGCGCGTCTCACCGCGTGTGACATCCAGGAGGCCGGCGACCGGCGACTGAGCCGCCGCCGGCCGTGCAGCGGTGAACCCCGGCCCGGCCCGACGACCTCTCACAGCGCCGATGGACCGGGACCGAGGCCGGTGGTGAGGCCCGTGGCTGACGGACCCGGTGAAGAACCCGTCAGGGGATGGGATTGGAATCGCTCGTGGCGCCCTGCCTCTCCCAGGCCGCGTGCTCGTTCTCACGGATCTTCTCCTCGACCCGCTGCTCGACCCGGGACATGGCGATCCGCAGGATCGGCGGGGCCATGAGCGACGTCACGATCGCCACCAGGATGACGATCGTGTAAGCCTCCAAGCTCAGGATGCCCAGGCGCAGGCCGACCATCGCGACGACGACCTCGATGACGCCACGGGCGTTCAGCCCCGCGCCCAGGGCCAGCGCCTCCCACTTGTTCAGCCTGCTCAGCCGGGCTCCGGCATAGGCGCCGAGGAACTTGCCGACGATCGCGATGGCCAGTACGGCGAGCCCGGAAAGAAGGACCTCCGGCCTGGCCAGCGCGGTCAGGTCCATCCGCAGACCGGCGGTGGCGAAGAAGATCGGCGCGAAGACGGAGAGCACGACCGTGCGGAGCGGGGCGAGCTTGGCCGGGTCGACCCGGCCCGCGGAGCCGATGAGGATACCCATGACGAAGGCGCCGAAGACGGCCTCCAGCCCCAGGGCGTGGGTGCCGGCGGAGGCCAGCAGGAGCAGCACGGCGGCGGTGGCGACGGTGGGTCCCGGATCCTCAGAACGCCCGCTCAGCCGCAGCACGCCGCGGACCAGCGGGCGTCCGAGTGTGAGCGCGAAGACGATGATCGCGACGAGGTAGGCCAGCGAAGTCAAGACCGTTGCCGCGGTGAGGGACTTGACGGCCATGGCCGAGACGATCGAGAGCACGAACCAGCCGAAGGCGTCGTCGATCATGCCCGCGGTCAGCGTGAGCTGCCCGACGTTGCGGTGCAGCAGCTTCATGTCCATCAACGTCTTGGCGATGACCGGGATGGCGCTGACGCACATCGCCACCCCCAGAAAGAGCGCGAAGACCGTGACGTCGGTGCCCTTGGGGATCAGCGAATCGGGCAGCAGGAAGGCCACCCCGATGCCGAGCCCGAGCGGCACCACCAGCCCGCCCAGACTGACCCCGGCCGCGGTCAGGCCTCGCCGCCGCACCAGGCCCATGTCCATGTGGATGCCGGTGATGCCGACCAGCAGCAGCACGCCTATCTGGCCGATGGCGTCCAACAGGTGAAACTGTTCGGCCTGTGCCGGGAACAGCCAGGCCGACACCCCTGGCGCGACATGCGTCAGGAACGAGGGTCCCAGCACCACACCGACGAACAGCTCTCCGACGACGGCGGGCATGCCCAGCCGGACGGCCGACCGGCCGAGGACGTGAGCCAGCAGAAGCAGCAGGCCGATCTGCAACAGGAAGATCAGTAGATTGTGCGCCGCGATCGGCGCAATCGGCGTGTTCATCGAGACGAGCACCGTTTTCTCCTTCCGCCGGCACCGGGCCGGCCAAAATCCAGCGCGCCGTCGTGGCCGCGCTCCAACGGCCGGGCGGGGCGATGCATCACCCTGGCCACCGGCCCGGACCCACAGCTGCCGACCGGTGCACGGAAGGCGGTGACCTGCTCGCGGCGGGCCAGGTCACGGGCGGCGAACCGGTGAAGGCCGTGACGGGCGGCGCGGCCACGCGGCGGCCGTCGTGCACCCGGTCCAGGCCTCGGGTCCGCACCGGAACCGTGCCGCGCGGGGCGGCGAACCCTTCCGGATCCGCCGGCCGAGCCGGAATGCACGGCGTGGTCAAAACAGCGGGACCGGCGCACATGAAAGCGGGACCGGCGCCCATGAACAGGCGCAGTCCGAGGACGGCCAATACGGCGAATCTCCCCGGACCGAATATCGCGGCGGGCCCGCGGACTTCAGCACTGGAACGGTCATGGCAACCCTTAACCGAGGGAAAGGACCTCGTAGTCACTGAACTCGCCCTGCCACGTCCTGCAATGCGGTGGCCGACGCGTCAGGTCACGACACCTGCATCCGTCCATGACCCGGGCGGCCGTAGCAGTGGCTGATCTCCGTCCGTGTGCGACACATGGCGTGGACTTTCACCACACATCATAAACAAGGTAATCCCCGTCGCATCTTCTGAATTGCGATGCGCTCTCCGGCACACAATTACACAGGATTCAGCCCTCCGGCGCCACCCCGTGACCGGATATCAGAACCGCACCCCGACCCCGTCCCAGCCGGGCCTGACGGCGCAATCGCCGGAGATCCCTCCCGGCCGGCCGGTGACACTCAAGGACCGGCACACACCGCGCCTGACCGCGGAAGGACAGGGCCAGACAGCCCACGTCCACCCGGTTGCGGTCGCGGCGCCCCCCACCTCCGGCGCGCCATGTGAACAGGCAATCGTGTCCGCATACAGGAATAAACTGACAAATCTTCGGCCCCATACAATCTATTCAACTCTGAGGATTCTCACACCATGAACACGGGGGTAACATGATTGAATCTTCGGCAGACGAGCCTGCGGTGATCGGCGTGGTGCCCGTCTGCTTCCCGGTGCAGAATCATTGAGTCCGCACGGCGGGCCGAGAGATTGAAGGGTGACAACACGGGTAACGACCCGTACACCCTCTGAACCGAAATATACCGAAGACATCCAGACCACTTGGAGCGGGGCGTGGCCAAGCAAATCATTGAGAAGGTCACCGACGACATCGACGGCACCGAGGGGGCGAGAAACGTCACCTTCGCCATCGACGGCGACCAGTATGAGATTGACTTGTCGGACAAGAACAGCGACGAACTGCGCAAAGCGCTTGCCCGGTTCATCAACGCCGCCCGGCCGGTGCGTCAGGAGAGAGCCCAGAGCCGCCGCCAGAGCGGCAACGGCGGCAACGGCGGTGGCAAGCCGAATCGGGACGCCTCCACCGCGATCAGAACGTGGGCGAAGGAGCAGGGGCTCACCGTCAGCGAGCGCGGACGGATCTCCGCCTCGATCCTGGAGAAATACAAGAACGCACACTGAATCCACGAGGGCCGCCCTCTGCTCCTCGAGGGGATGAGCCTGATGTGTGCACACGCACCGCCGTCCCGGCTCGGGCCGCACCATGCAGGCCGGCGACCCTCGGCGATGCCGGGCCCATGCCTGCCCGCACCGCACCGGAGGCGACGGGCGCGGACAGCCGTCCGGCAAGATCCTGCTCAGTTCATGCCCGCCGTTCCGCCACTTCGGGGGATCGGCGGGCACCGGCCGGCTTGCCCGGCCCCGGTCACACCGCCGTCTCAGCCGGCAGATCGGCACGGGCCGCCGGGTCGGCGAGGACCAGCGCGGACCGCCGAGGGCCTACGGCCGGCCGGGATCCTCACCAGGCCCGCTCGGGCTCGGATTTTTTGAGCGAGAGGCCGTCCGGATCACCCCTGGCCGATGTGACGCGGCCGGTGCCGCCGGGTATGGGCCGCAGACCGCAGACAGCGGCGCCCGCAGATGGGACAGGCCCGATGGGTGATTCTCACCGGCACTCCTGAAGTCGTCGATAGACCATCATGATCCGGTGCCGGGGAAACGACCACCTTCCAACGTGCTGAAACCGTGAGGTGTCGGCAGGCCGGGCACGGGGCCACGGCCGCCGCTCCTGCCCGGCAGGCATCACCTTGATCTCCGGAGCGCCGCCCTATTCCTCTTCCCCGTCGGCCTCGGCGGCGGCCTGCCGCTTGGCCTTGCGCAGCGCCGCTCCCCGTTGCGCACCGACCACGCTGGGGCCGGGGGGCAGCCGGTAGACCGTCGGGAACGGCTTCCCGTCGTTGAAGCGCCGCTCAAGGTCGAGCACCCAGTCGGCGATGCCGAATTCCACCAGCTGCGCGAAGCTCGCCGGTCCGTCATAGTCCTCGCCCGCCACATAGGCCTTGGCCCCGGCGCCGTAGACGGCTGCCTTGGCACGTTCGAGCAGCCTGTTGGAGATCGTCACGGACGTGGGCTTCTTCCGCAGGCCGTCCTCGATCAGTTCCGCCCGGGCCGCGGCCCGTTCCTCAGCCGACATGCCCGCCACCGGCTCGGGCCTCCGGCGGGCTGACGGCTGCTTACCGGAAACAGGTTTGTCCGCAACAGATTTGTCCGCGGCGGGCTTGCCGGTGGATTTCCCACCGGTGGCGGCCGGGGACGCGCTGGTCTGCCTACGCGTGCGGGTGGTGCGCGGCTTGTCGGCCGGTGCCGTTGCTGCGGTCTCGGGCTCGCCGGGTCCGGCCCCCTCCTGGCCGGCGCGCTTGTTCCCGCGGGCTCTCGGCGCCCTTCGCGGACCGCCGGTAGGCGGGCTCACCGGATCCTTGCTGTCGCCGAGTTCAGGCATCACGGTCCTCGTCATCAGGGTCGGCATGGGCGACCGGTAGTTACATGCGATCAGGCGTTACCGGAGTACACCGGTTGAGGTAGTCGCACTGAATCAATCTTCGCGCATCGTCTGAGTCTTTGCACTCACCGTCATACCGGTCGGCCCTCTTCCTGCCGCCCTCAGAAAGCCGGAGCCCTGGCGAGAGTCGTCAGGAGACCTCTGTCTGGCGGTCCCATCGCTTGGGACGGCCTCTCCTCCATGGGCCACCGTGTCCTCCGTTAGTCGCCGTGCGCTGGCCGATTTCACCGCGTCGAGCCGCTGAACGAGGGCGGCCGGAGCGGGGAGCGGCCATGCGGAGACGCTGCCCGGCCCTTGCAGACAAGGAGGATGGCCAGACCTGCTGGACCCCCTACTGAGCACGGTCGATGTACGAAGTGAAGTGACCTCTCCATACCAACACGTCCTGCAGGCAGAATCTTCGTGACTCCATCATGCGCAGGAGCTTTATAGCAAAGAGCAGTGTGACTCATCTCATGGTTGAGTTGGATATGGAGCTTGCTGGAGTGAAGGTTAACGAAACACGAAGAGCGATCAAGAGTGTCGACACAGCGCTTCAAGCAGTGTTTGCCCAGGTCAATCCAGGTAATAGGTGTTGAAGTAGGTGCGACAAGAGGGTTCAAAATATTTATATCAATAATGCCTAAAAAAGTGTTATGAATAATATTTATAATAGATATGAAGATATTTATAACGATCGTTATTTAAATAGTAATTAAAGCAGGTATGAAAAAATGCTAACAGATAGAGATTAAGATAGTCCTAGAAGCAGGCATTAAGATCAATAGGTCAATAGGGAGTTGCATAGTTAGTGCGCACACTTAACTCATCGCTCTGAAGCCTGGCTGTGTGAGTGTGTGTCCCATCGGTCAGCGCAGAGGGTGACCCATAGGGCATGTCACTGGCCAATAGGACGTGAGGGCAACCGTTCAGCCCATGGACCGGTTACCTGGGCATGTGTCAGCGTGATCGAGTGCCCAGAGGAACGAAGCAGGATCTGGCTCGGGGAGCAGTAGAGTCACTGACCGGACACGCCGCCCGTAATCTGGTCGATCGCACCACGAATCTGCTAATAAAGGAGGCACTTCGTTGTTCGTAGGGACGCGCACTACACTGCTGCGTCGTCCACGAGGCGGAACAAGCACTCATTGACCCGGTAGAGCGTGCAGGAGAACAGACCGATGAACTTCCCTCTGGCTACCGCAGCGCTGAACAGCATGACTGTCCAGCAGATGGTGGAGTTGATCCGTCCCAAGCTCAAACGGGTCATCATCATCCTGAACAACAAGGGCGGCGCGGGAAAGACCACCACCACGGCCAACGTGGGGGGCCAGCTCGCAACCGCGCTTGCGGCCGCGGGCTCCAGCAAGCGGATCCTCTGCATCGACCTCGACCCGCAGGGCAATCTCGGCCTCGACCTGGGCTACCAGGGCAGGACCGGCGACGACCAAGGCCAGAGCATCATCAACGTCGTGGAGGGCACCGGACCTCTCCACGTCATCCGGGACGTGCGCCCCAACCTGGATGTGATCCCCGGCGGCAAGGTCCTCAAGAGGATCACCGCGTCCATCATCGGGACTCGCTCGATGGATCCGGGACGAGAGATCATGCTGTCCCTCGCTCAGGCCATCGCGGAGATATCCGACGACTACGAGTGGATCTTGATCGACTGCCCGCCCAACATCGTCGACCTTCAGTACCTCGCCGCCGTCGCGGCGGAATACGTCCTGATCCCCGTCTGCTTCGACCAGGGCAGCATCCAGGGATTGGAGGGCGTCAGCGACGTCTTCGAGGCCTCGGCACGGCTCAACCCGTCCCTTACCCCGCTCGGCGTGCTGCTGTTCGGGTTCGACCGCACCAATCTCCGTAAGGTCAAGGACGCCGAAGGAGAAGTGATCGGCGTCCGCGAGATCGGCTTCCTCGCCGAATCCCGACGCGAGATCACCGAGGTCCTGGGCGACTCCGGGATACCGATCCTCCAGACCGTGATCACCCGTGCCGTCAAGGTGGCCCGCGAGTGCCGCAAGCGCGGCAAGACCTTCACCGAACTCGCCGATCTCACCGCTGGTGAGGATTGGAAAGAACACTCCCGGCGACACCAGCTCAACCTCAGCGTGGAATCCGCCGAGACCTCCGCCATCGAGATAGAAGAGGTCACAGCAGAGATCATCAAGCGGGCTCTCGAGCTCGAGGCGGAGGCGCACGCATGACCACCACCGACTTCTTCGACGAGAAGCCACCCACACCGCGGCTGACCGGGATGACTCGGCAACGGGGACGCAGGGGCAGCAGCGCGTTGACCAGCCTGGTCGCTCAGCCTGCACCGGAGCAGGCCCCTGAGACGGTTTCCCCTGAGGCGCCACCGGTGCAGGTGGCCTCTGTGCAGACCTCACCGGTGCAGGAAGTCGCCCCCACTCCTGCCTCGCAGATCCCCGAGGCACCCGCCAGCACACCCGCTGCCGTTCCTGACGGGGCCCAGGAGCCCGTGAAAGAAGCGGGCCCTGCCCCCACCACCCCCGACGGTCAGGCACCGGCCGAGACGGCCCCAGAACAGGCCGTCGAGAGCGACGCCTCCTCTGAGCCCGCGGGCACGGAGCCGGTCCAGGACGAGGCACCTCTGTCCGCCGCGCGGCCATCTCAGCGACAGCCGGCCGACGCGACCAGACCTGCGCGGAAGACCGCACCACGCCCCCGCTCCCGGGCGACGGCCGCGACCAGGCCATCGGGCTACCAGACACCGGAGCAGGTCAGCGTCTACTTGACGCCCGAGGCCAAGAAGAAGGCCAGAGACGTGGCCCGGGCAGAAAAGATCGACTACGCCCGGTTGGCCATGGATGCGATCGACCATGCCCTGGAGCAGGACGTCCTATCACCGCTGGTGAAAGCGCGCCTCGAGGTCACACGGCCGAAGGGCTCCAGGTTCCCCACTCGCGTCAACCTGCGATCCAAGTCGGAGCCTGGGGCGCGCCGTGTCCTGTGGCCGGTCCAGCTGCGCCCGGCGGAGATCGAGGTCCTGAACGAGCTGGTCACGGAGACCGGCGCCGAGCATCTGTCCACCCTGGTGTCGGTGGCGGTCGAGGCATACCTCCTTGACGACGACCCCGAGACACGGGGATAGTCCGGCACTCAGCCGCTGATCGGCTCCGAGCCCTCCCGCCCCCTGTCGCAGCTCGATACCGACGGTCGTCGACCATCATGTGTTCAGCACTCCTGGCTCACCGGCGGCCGGGCGGACCCACCTTTGAAGGTGGGTCCGCCCGGCCGCCGCTCTGTTTTCCCCTCCCACCCGGCCGTTCACAGGGTCCCCTGATCGATCCCGGATCCGATGGGCACCGACATCACTGAGCGGCTCAACCCGGAGCAGCCACCCATCTAGAACCCGAAGCAGCCATCTAGAAGTGGTGCAGGAGCCATCTAGAAGTGGTGCAGGGTCCCCGGAAGTGGTGCAGGACCCGGTGAGTGGTGCACCGGTGGTGCAGCAAAAAACCCCCTCTGACCTGCATCGATGTCCACCGCTGCACCACTGCACCACTTTTTGGAGACCATGTTGCGTTCAGGCGCAGAATCTCTCCTCTACATGATTGTCTGCACAACTATCACCTCAAAGGGCGCCCTGAACTGCGGAAACGTGCCGGCCCAGGAGGAGCGCTTCGGTTCTAAGGATTCGATGAGGCGATTTTCGAGACTTCTACATCGGCGACGGCTCGATGAGAGATCCTTACGTCACCTGCAGCGCGACACCCTGCCGCCTGGGGTGATGTCACACCGTGAGCAACCGGATCGAAGTCATTTGAAGGCCAGGCTGGAGCGTCAGATGCAGGTGGATACTGGTGGAAGGCAGCCGCGACACGCCGAAGAACCGGAAACAGTCGCATTCGACTTTCTAGTACTGGAAAGATGGTCACATGGAGAGCGAGACCCAGATCAAGGGCAAGGCCAAGATGGGGCGTCCTTCGAAGGGCCCTCGCAAACTAGTCAAGGGTGAGGTCCCTGTGCCCTATGCTCAGCGCTTCAAGCAGGAGGCCGAGCGCCGTGGCATGTCACAGGCCGATCTGCTGGCTGCGATTCTCGCCAACGTCGACTGGGAGGCGATGTCTCTCAGCGCGTAGGCCACAAATGAAGAACCCCCGCGGTTGGCGCCGCAGGGGGTCCCACAAAGAATCACGCGGAATCGTGTTTTCCCAGACCGGTTTCCGTCGTGGAGCTAGCACCAGACGGGCTTCCGTCGTGGAGCTAGTTAAGAGTGTAGCCCGTCTTGCCCGGCGAGTCCCATATTGGGATCACTCCCGGCGTGTCGAGCTAGCTGTGACTCACAATGCCCGTGTCACACACACTCCTGCCACCGCCTTGACGTGATCCTTTGAAGTTGTTTGCCCTACAGGCCCGCATCGGCGCCTGTCCGGACAAGCAGCTGGGGACCTCCTCACGCGACATCCGGGGACGCAAAAGCCCGTCTGGAGTAACAGGTCGTAACACAGGCTACGAGGTCTGTGACAGGAGGAATTGCCCCAGTGACCGTGCTGGCCGTCGAACCGCGAGCATCGCTGCGACGCGTGCTTGAGGCGTTTGATCGCCTCGGCTCCGTCGTGCGTCCGCGCGGCGACCAGGCACAGGTGCAGTGCCCCATCCACGAAGACGACAGCCCGTCAGTATCGATCAGCTGGCGTAACGGGCAGACTCTGATGCACTGTCATGCCGGCTGCGCCATCGAACTCATCGTGGAGGCCGCAGATCTGCGGATGAGCGACCTGTGGGACGATCCCGTCCCGTCCAAGCTCGACCGGACCTCCCAGCCCGCACGCCAGCGACGCCGGCTACGGCCGACCACCCCGGCCGCCGCGACCGGCGGCGTCCCTGCCAGAACGGCCAAGCCCACCCTGGGAAGACCGACCAGCGGCTGGCGGCAGGTGGCCACCTACACCTACTTCGACGAGCACGGCCTGCGAGTCGGCCAGGTGATCCGTAAAGAACGGAGCTACGAGCACGGCCACAGCAAGTCCTTCTCCCAGAAGCACTGGGATCCGGACTCCAGCCGCTGGGTGCCGGGCGCGCCCGAGCGGAAGGTCCTCTACCGACTGCCCCAGGTCCTGGAGGCGATCGCCGCCGACCGGCCGGTCTTCCTGGCCGAAGGGGAAAAAGACAGCGAGTCCCTGACCGCTGCCGGAGTGTGCGGTACGACCAACGCCTCGGGCGCGGGAAACTGGCACGAGAGCCTGACACGCCAGCTGACGGGCGCGCATGTGGTGATCGTGGCCGACCGCGACGCGGCCGGCTACGCCCGTGCGCGGCGGTTGCTGGCAGAGCTGGCACCGCTCACCGCCTCAATACGCGTGGCAGAGCCCGTGACGGGCAACGACGTCACCGACCACCTGGAGGCCGGACGCAGCCTCCAGGAGCTTCAGACACTCAACGAGGACCAGTTACGCATACGGCTGGCAGCCGCCCGCGGCGAGGCCTTGTATCTGGCCATCACAGCCGAGAACGCCACGGCGATCGAGGCCGCCGGAGCCTGCGCCCTGGCCTGGCGTCCCGAACTGGCCGCCCTGCTGACCGACGCCTCCGTGGTGGTCGTGGCCGACCGTGACACCGGCGGCTACGCCTGCGCCCGCGACATCATGGGCCGTCTGGCCGAAGTGGCCGCGACAATCCGGGTCGTGGAGCCCACCGCGGGCATCACCGCGGCTGCCCACCTGGCCGCAGGCGCCCTTCTGGAGGAGTTCCGACCGGCCCTGCGGCTGCTGCACGGCGACGGGGAAGGCGACGACGGAGGCCCAGGTGACGGAGGCCCGGGCGGCAGCACTCCCGAACAGCCCAACCAGCGACCGACCTACATGGTCCGCCACGGCGAACTAGTACGGGTGCGCCACGACCGGGTCAAGGGCACCATCACCTACGACACCGTGCTGGGCTGCACCGCACGGATCATCCGGGTGGAGCAGCGCGGCAGCCTGGTGGACCCGGACGACCCACCGGTGACCAGCGGATACCTGATGGAGCTGGAACACCCCAAGGCACCCGGCGAGATACGACAGTTGCGCGTCAACCGGGACGACTTCGGCAAGGGCACCTGGCTGGACGACCTGCCCTGGCCGGGTGTCACCTACGACTCCTCCCGCGGCGGCCTGGCCCGCATCCGTGACGCGATCCGCATGACCAGCCCGCTGGCCGAAGTCCAGGTGCTGCACAACGCACCCGGCTGGATCCCCACCCCTGACGGCGACATCTACGTGCACGCCGGTGGCGGCATCGGCGCCGACGGCCCGGTGAACGTGCCCACGCACTTCCCGCACAAGCTGGCCCTCTACCGCCTGCCTGAGCCACCCTCCCGCGACGGGGAGCGCACCGCACTGGCCGCCGCCGCACAACATTCCACCGGGCTGCTGGAACTGCTGCCGCCACGGATCGGCGCGGTCCTGTCCGGTATCGCCTACCGGGCCGCGATCACCCGGACCGCGCCGGCGGTCGCCCTGATCGGCGGCAAGGGCTCCTACAAGACCTCAATGGCCAAGGTCGCTCTGCACCACTTCGCCCCCGACCTGCCGTTCGACGCCTCGGTGATCTCCCTGTCCGAACGCGGCGCCACCGCCAACGCCGCCGCCAGGACCCTCTACCTGATGCGCGACACCCTCACTCTCGCCGACGACGCCGCCCCGGACCGTTCGATGCGCGCAGCCGCCGAACGCCTGGGCGGCATCATCCGCCTTCAATACAACGGTGAGACAAGGGACCGGCTGGACCGCGAGGCCGAGCTGCGCACACCCACCCCGCCACGAGGCTCGCTGATCGTCACCGGAGAGGTCGGACCGTCAGCGGCCAGCGCGACCGAGCGGGCCCTTACGGTCCCCTTCCGCAAGGGCGAGATCGCCACTGAGGTCCGCGAGGCACTGTGGGAGAAGACTTCCCGACACGGCCGCGCCCTGGTGATGGCCTCCTTCATCCGCTGGATCGCCGGCCGCCGCGAACAGGTATTGGAGCTGACCCAGCAGCGCCTGCTGGACTATGCTCGGGCCTGGCGGGAGGCCGGATACGCCGAACGGACCGCCGAGGCTCTGGCCAATCTGGCGGCCGGCTGGCGGGCCATGCTCGACCACCTCGTCGACATCGGCGTCTACACCAGCGCCCAGGCAGACCAGACATGGGAACAGGCCTGGAAGGGCCTGACCGCGGCAGGCGACTCCCAGTCCCACCCCGATGAGCCGGTCAGCCACGGCCACAAGATCCTGTCGATGATCGCCGCCGTCCTCCGCGGCCGCTACGGCTACATCACCAGCCAGAACGGAACCGCACCACACTCCGACGTCGCTCCCCGCTACGGCTACCACGTAGACCAGGACGGCCGACTGGACAGCCAGGGACGCGCGATCTCGACGATGCGACCAGGACGCCAGCTGATCGGCTGTTACGCCGACACCGACGAAGGCCGCCGCCTGTACCTGGAGCCCAAGCTCACCCTGGCCGCGATCCGGCAGCTGGCCGCCGCCATGGGCGACGCCTACGAAGAAACGATGTACTCGACCGGAGAAGCACTGGAAGAGACAGAAGCACTGAAAGTCCTCATCCACGGCAACAAGATCCGCCGGACACATCCACGGACGATGCCCGGTGGCGACCGCCCCCGAGTCTGGGATCTGTCCGAGGCCAAGGTCTTCGGCTTCGGCACCGATGACGATGACGAAGAAAGCCCAGGCCCTGCCCCCGACGCGGGCGGCCCTCCGGTGAAGCTAGTCCACGACGCGACGACGACCCCTGGCGAGAGGTCTGCCCAGAACCTCCCCATCGAGCCCACGGACGTCACCAGCCCCGAGACCGCCGCACACCGAACCGCTGGTCCCCAGAAAGAGGATCCGGACATGAGATCGCAGCTGCTGACCGAGGCTCAGCCCTGTGTGGTCTGCGGCGACCCGTGCGTGGTGACCTTCGACGACATCGTCGTCCACGTCACCTGCGAACTTCCCGAAGCCACCTCCCACACCGACACCCCCTTCGACCACACCGGCGAGCAGTCCCCCGCACCACAGCCCGCACCCACCGGACAGCGCTGGCGAGCACCGGCGGCGGTGGCCGACGTCAGCGGCATCCATCTACCAGGCGGAGAGGTGATCGACCTACCCGCCCCGCTCACCCACCTCGGCCAGCTGGCCGAGCTCGCAGTCGACCTGCGCCTGGGCTGGGGAGGCGGCAAGACCCTTCCCGAGGTCGGCCAGATCTGGATGACCGCCGACCTGATCCGCCAGGTCGGCCTCCCCGTCGACCTCCCGGAACGGATCCGCGACCAAGAGAAGGTCCTCGCCGAAGCCGCCAACCACCCATTCATCACCTCGTCCTTCCCGGTCGGCTGGAGAGTGAGCCGGGCCGCCACCGAAAAACTCGTCCCATGGATACGCATGTGGCGCGCCGACGGCGCCGGAGCTCTGCTGTGCCTGATCCCCCTGGTGGAGGCCGCAGGTATGGACACCCTGCTGGCCGACGACCCCACCCCCCCAACCCTGGCCGAACGCCTGCAGCGCTACGCCACCGGACTCGGCCTGCCATTCCGCGTCTCCAGCGCCGCCACCGGAGAAGACCTGATCGCCTTGTGCGATACCGACCGGAAAATTGTCGTCACCGAGCCGGTCGAACCGATCCCTCCCGCAAAACTTCCCGGCGAAGGCGACTATCAAGGGCACAACAGCTGGTCCCGGCCACCACGCGGCGCCGAAGTCGACATGCCCTTCCTTCACGCCTACGACTTCAATTCGATGTTCCTGTCGGCTGCGATGCATGCCCCGCTGGGACTTGACGGTGTCGACCACTTCGTCGCCGATGACAAGACACCGCTACGGTTCGACCCCAAGAGGGCCGGCTACTGGCTGATCAAAGTCCCCCACTGGGACACCTGGACACTGCCCACACCCTTCGTGAACCTGGCCCGCCCCCGCGAGGACGGCACAGCATGGTTCACCTCACCCACCCTGCGAGTCGCGGCGGACCTGTTCGACCTGGAGCCGGACATCATTGAGGCCTACGTCTGGGAACGCAAGACGACCTACCTCAACAAATGGGGCACCACCATCGACCAGGCCCGGCTCCACCTGCTTCAGCTACGCGATGAAGGCGACACCGACGCCGGGCCACTGCTGGAAGCAGTCAAAGACGTCTACAAGGCGACCATCGGCGCCCTGGGCAGTTCCCAATACCGCGAAGGCAAGCTCTTCCACCGGCCCGACTGGCGTCACACGATCATCGCCCAGGCACGGGCGAACCTGCTCCGCAAACTCGTGAAGATCGGCGAGGTCAGCGGACGTTTCCCACTGGCCGTCATCGACACCGACAACGTGCTGTTCGCCTCCGCCGACCCCGACCCGATGACCGCCTGCCCAGCACCTCTGGAGACAGGACTACGCCTGGGCCAGGTCAAACACAAGGCCTCAGCCCGGCTGGAAGACGTCGCCGAGCTGCTCGCCTCCCGCAAGCCTTTCCCCTACAACGTCCTGACCCCCGCCGCCGATTGGACACCATTGACCACCAGCGCCCCCTCCGACTTGAGCCGAGGCCGGCATGCCTCGGGGTGACGAACGCGTCTCCAACCCCGACCTCGCCGGCTACGCCAGGGCCAACAGGGATGAGGTCTACCGGATGATCACCGGACATGACCCGAACAGCGTCCCCGAGCTGGTCCGCATCGCGGCCCGATCAGTCGGTGTTTCCCCCGGGGCCAGCAAGGCCGCGATCGCACGCGCCATCGCCCCCATCGTGGGCCGCGCCCCCCGTACGGTCGAACGCTGGATCACCCAGACCGGCCGCCAGCGTATCCGAGCGCCCCAACCCGACGCCCTCAATGCCCTCCGTACAGTCGCAGACCGCGTACGAGCCACTCCCCAGGGACGCCGCCAGATCCTAGGAACCCGGCGTGAGTCACTGATGCGCAGCCGCGGCATGCGGATGTCAGGTACGGCGGTCTGCGGTCCGCTGAGCGCGGAGGCGCAATACCGCCGCAAACGCAGGTTTGACGACTACCACATTGACTCCGAGGTGGCAGGGAACACGATCGACGCCTGGCTCGCCAACGGAGAAGACGCCGCCTACAACGCCTTCAACCAGGGCTTTGCCCGAGCTTACGGCCTGACCGGCTGGGACGAAGAGGAAACCGAACCGGACTGGGTTTTCGAGGACATGAGCGGTCTGGACTTCAGAGCCGATATGACCAGCTGAACGCCGGATGAGCAACCACCTCGTCATGCCGTCACAGCCTTGAGACTTTAGGCGGTGCTGACCACCGCCCGTCACCCGAACAGCGGTTCATGCGTGATGGGTGGTGGTCAGCCCATGGGGGCTGGGATCGAATCAAAGTGGTCGCAATCGGGCTGGCTGGGGTGCTCCTGCTTGGAGGATCGAATCAACCAGGCTTATAGGGCCGAGCAATCCGGGTCCTGACCAACACAGGCGGTCACGTCACCGGATGGGCGCCGCATCGAGCTGTTAGACAGATGCGTTTAGTGGTTAGCAGTATCAGTTTAATAAGGTAGTTCCATGTAACTTGGTTGACGAGCAGAGTTGATGCCATAAGCCCGCGAGCTGGCTTGGCCGTGAGGGGTATCGCTGCTGGCTCTACTCTGAAAGGTGCGGTAGAGCCGGCCGGCAGGTTGCCGATCTCAGGTCTGCGGGGAGGGGCACAGACTGACTGTGTGAGCACTGCGGCCTGCGGAGATCAGGTGATGGCTTGCAGGCGGATGTTCTCCTTGAAATGCCAGTTCAGACCCTTGAGTAGCGGGTTTCAGCTATTCGTTAGGCTTGCTAATGAATAGCTGAAACGGTTGAGCTTGAAGTACAAAGATTGTTGTACGGCTAGCTCATGTGATCATCTGCACTTCCGAACCGGGCGCTTCAGCGCCCGGGCTCAGCCGCCACCTCACCGACGTGGCCCAAGCACTGGCCGAGCTCCTCGCCGGATGGCTCGCCGGGGCCGCCGCCCGAGAACGGCATACGC
>NZ_JBSFPS010000003.1:0-100635 GCF_053588315.1 Streptosporangium sp. NPDC003464
CTGCTCTTGCGGAACGGGCCCTCGATGACGTGGTTCTGGTGGGTTGATTCCATGATCCTCGTCCTAATTCTTGAGTCGGTCATCGGCCAGTTCGGGCGGGCCTCCTGGCTGCTCGATGCCGTCACGGATGCGATCGAGGTCAAAGGCGGGGGACGTTCCGGTCCACGAGAAGACTGCGGCGAGGCCTGGCGCGGCCGATGAAGGTTCCGCTTGGCCGGCGTCGCCCGGCAGGAGTGCCCTGAAGATCTTGACGGTCCGGCCAGGCGGAGTTTCGGGATTCAGACTCGGGCCATGATGAGCCGTCGGAAGGTTCCGGCCAGGCCTGAGATGTGGGTCGTATGCCAGGAGTTGATTCAGAAGCCGTCGCAGCAGCCCTCCCCCAACACGACCCCGGCCACCGCCGGCGCTGACACCACCCACATCGCCTCGCCGGACGGCGGTGACTCCGCCCTCGACGGCCCGCTGACGCCACCGGCCGAGCGGTTGCTGCTCAAGCCCGTGCGCTGACGGATATCAACTTAGAATTTTCTTGCAATGTTGCAATATTTGTCTAACATTGTGGGGTGCCTGGAACACACACGTGCCGGCCGCACCGAGCGTTCCCTGCGGGGCGAAGCCTGCAGCCCACTGCTCCATGACGGTCGTTCGGTTCCTGCCACTCGCACCGGCTGGCGCGTCACACCGTCCGCCTGGAGTCGCCGCATGAAGAATCCGATGAGCCGACTGATCGTCGACGCCTACGGATTTCTCGCGGCGCGCGCCATGGGCGTGGGGAACGGGCTGGACCTGACCCCGACGGCAGGCGGCAATGCCGTGGCCGTCGCCGTCCTCGGCCGCAGCGCGACCGACACCACGACCCACGGAACGACACGAGCCGGCGACGTTCCCGCGGCGGCCACCGGACTGATGCGCTGACCCGTCTGTCCATCCCACGTGCCTCGACCACTCATCTGACGGTCCCCTCGCCGGGGGAACCACCTGTCGAAGGGTTTCAACAGCTCCATGAACGACACCAGCAGCGCCGTGAGCAATACCCCGTTCCTCTACGACAGGTCCGGCCGGCGTTACGCGGTCACCGCCCGGCGCTGGCGCGGTGAGGACGGGACGCCTCTCGCACTCAGCCCGGTGCCAGGGCTCACGCCCGACCAGATCGACACCGGCGAACGCTCCCTTTGGCGCTACCAGGCCGTGATCCCGGTCTCCCCTCGACACCGGGTGAGTCTCGGAGAGGGCTTCACCCCCATGCTGCCGCTGGACTGGAACGGGCTGCGCGTCCACTTCAAGCTCGAGTGGTTCAACCCCACCTCCAGTTTCAAGGATCGTGGCATCACGGTGATGATCTCCCACCTGCGCGGACAGGGAGAGACGCACGTCCTTGAGGACAGTTCCGGCAACGGCGGCTCCTCGGTCGCGGCCTACGCGGCTGCTGCCGGGATTCACGCCAAGATCATCGTCCCCGCAGCGACGTCGGCCGCCAAGATCCTCCAGGCACGCGCGTATGGCGCCCAGATCGAACTCGTCGGAGGCACTCGGGACCAGGTGTCCGACGAGGCGATCCGTCAGTCTGAGCAGATCCCCTATGCCAGTCACAATTGGCACCCGTTCTTTCTGCAGGGCACCAAGACGATCGCCTACGAGATGTGGGAGTCGCTCGGGTTCAGGGCGCCTGACAACATCGTGCTCGTAGCGGGTGCGGGCAGCAACATCCTCGGCTGTGACATCGCGTTCAGCGAGCTGCTCGAAGCGCGTCAGATCGACCGACGCCCCAGACTTCTGGTCGGCCAACCGGAGCACTGGGCCACCATCGCTGACACGGTGAACGGGATCGATCCGCAGAGCCGAGGACCGCGGGTCCCGACGATCGCGGAAGGAGCCTCCATCGCCAACCCGGTCCGGCTCCCGGAGGCCGTCGAGGCGATCCGTCGCTCAGGTGGTGCGGCCGTGGCAGTCACCGAGGACCAGATCCGTACAGCCGTGCGCAAGTTGGCCTCGCGTGGCCTGTACGCCGAGCCGACCAGCAGCGTCGCTGCAGCGGCCCTCGATCACTTCCTGGCCGACGGCACCATCGGCCCTGACGAGACCACCGTCGTCATCCTCACCGGCGCCGGACTCAAGTCCGCGGAGAAGATGGCTACTGTCTTCGACGTCGACAGCAATCCAGACGAGGAGAGCCGCGCGTGAACCCTGACGACCCCGACGAGCACCTTCTGCTCGAAGCCGAGAAGATCGCGATCGCGATCGGCCGCATGTTCCCAGGCCTGTGTGAAGTGGTCCTCCATGACCTGCGCCAGCCAGAGCACGCGATCCGCGTCATCGAGAACAACCTGTCCGGACGCAAGGTGGGTGACTCCGCCACCGAGCTGGGGCTCCGCCGGATCGCGGACCCGAACTACCCCAGCGTGATCCAGAACTACCCCAACCAGTTCCCCGACGGCCGTCCGGTCAAGAGCACGTCGATCGGGATCAAGAATGCCGAGGACCGCTACGTCGCGGCACTCTGCCTGAACCTCGACGTGTCGACCCTCTCCCCCATGATGCTCAGCCTGGCCAACCTGGTGGCAACCGAGGTCGAGCACCGAGGCGAGGCATTGGAGACCCTGCGAGACCGTACAGCGCGGGAGTTGCGTGACGTCATCGAGACGTTCGCCGCCGAACGAGCCGCCACCCCACGAGCACTCAGCCGTGCCGCCAAGAAAGACCTTGTCAGGCAGCTGCACCGTGACGGCTACTTCGCCTCCAGGAGTTCCACCGAGACCATCGCAGACCTGCTCGGGATCTCCCGGAGCACCGTCTACAACTACGCCAAGCAGTCCTGACCACCGCCCCCTGGCGCCGGCCGTCACGACAGAGGAAGTTGAAGCGACAAATGCCTCCGCGTACCAACCGCCGGCGATTGGATTCCAGACACGCACCGTCTCGGCGGGGTCGATGGTCAGTAGGACGCCCCCGTCGGCGCGCATGAGGGCCACCATCGTCCTCACTTCGCCGGTTGAGGCACCGTCATCTCCCGGGCTTCGGGTAGGTGCAAGACCAATGCGTCACCGGCCAGATGGGCGGCCGGACCTCCGTCGGCCGGTCATCCGTCGAGGGCGTCGGCCATCCGGTCGAGATCGGCCAGTAGGGCGTCCAGGCGGCGGTCCGGGATCGCGCCGATCATGCGCTGTTCGACCGCGTAGACCACCGCGCGCGCTGCGGCCAGGCGGCGCTTCCCCTCCTCGGTGAGGTGCACCGGCAGAGCCCGGCCGTGGTCGGCGGCGGCGGGCCGGGTGACCAACCCGCCCTCCTGCAGGCCGCGTAGCACGACGCTGGAGGACTGCCGCGTGACGAAGGTGCTCCGGGCCAGTTCGGCGCCTGAGATCCCCGGCCGTTCGTCCAGCAGTTCCAGGCAGGAGTACTGCGGCACGGTCAGGCCGTGCTCGCGCAGCGCCCTGTCCATGGCGCCGCGCAGCGCCGCGGCGGCCCGCTTGAGCCGGTACCCCACATGCTCGGTGATGTCCCCGGCCGCGTGCGGCGGAGCGGGTTTCCCTCCCTGTTCCATGTCAGTATTTTGACATAGAAGACGGGCTGAACCTACCATCGGATATGTCAAAGTCCTGACATGAAGATTCGATTTCAGCCCCTCCGAGGAGCACCCATGACCGCCACCGTCACCGGCCCTGACTTCCTTGCCCTGCAAGTGCGCGACCTCGAGGCCGCCGCCGCCTTCTTCGAGCAGCACCTCGGCCTGGTCCGGGCCCCGGTCACACCCCCGCACGCCGTGGTCTTCGCCACCCAGCCGATCCCGTTCGCCGTCCGCGAGCCGCTGCCCGGGGTCGACCTCGACAGCGGACAGCCCGGTATCGGCGTCGCCCTGTGGCTCGCCGCCGACGACGCCCAGGCCCTGCACGACCAGCTCGCCGCCGCCGGCGTGCCCATCCTCACCGCGCCCCAGGACGGCCCCTTCGGCCGGATGTTCACCTTCCGCGGCCCCGAGGGTTACGCCCTCACCGTGCACGGAGGCTGAACCCGCAGCTCGGCGCTCCCCGCCGAGGCGGGAACGCGGTGCAGCGGTCCGACAGCCTCGGCGAGGTAGCTATGCGCCGTGGGATGACACCGACACCTTGTCCTTCTCCGGCGTCTTCTCGGGCTCCGCGGCCGGCCGCTCAGCGACCGGTCGCCGGCGCAACCGGACGAGGGCCGCCACGGTGCCGAGCAGGGCGACCAAGGCGACCAGGGCGCAGAGCTGCGTCCCGTGGTTCATCGCGGTGGTGAACGTCTCGTTCGCGGCGGCGACCAGTTGACCGGCCGGACCGGGGGGCAGCTCGGCGGCGAGCAGGTGGGCGGAGGGCAGGTCCTCGGCGGCCGGGGCGGGTGCGCCCGGCAGGGTGGTGGCCAGTCGCGACCGGCAGGAGGCGGAGACGACGGTGCCGACCACCGCGATGCCCAGGGCCCCGCCCAGTTCGCGGACCACGCTGTTCACCGAGCTTGCCATCGGTGACTTCTCGCGCGGCACGGCGGCCACGGTCGCCGTACTGGCCGGCGCCATGACGAGGCCCACCCCCGCGCGGAACACGACGAGTTGCCCGGTCGAGCCGGACAGCGCGGCCGACGCCGACGCCATGGCCAGCACCGTCAGGCCTCCGACCAGTGCGCGGCGGTGCCCGAACCGGGTGCCGAGGCTGCCCGCGGTGATCAGCGTCGCGGCGAACACCAGGATGTAGGCGTTGTTGATCCACTGGAGGTCGGCGGTGGAGGCCGGGAGCGCCTCGGCGAGTGCGGGCAGGGCCGTGTTGAGCACGGTGTTGTCGATGGTGGTGACGGCCAGTGCCAGGCAGAGCTCCGCCAGTGCGGGCCTGCGGCGCGGGTGACCTGACTCCGGGTCGGGTGTGTCCTCGATGCGCATGATGTCATTACATTCGTAAGCTTACTGGTGTTAGCTTGTTGGCCGGGACGCTACAGCGATCGGCTAACACCTGTAAAGTTGCGGCCATGAAGAAGGCCCCCGCAGCTACCGAGCTCCCCGCCGACCAGGGCGAGGACGCTTCGCCCCGGCCGCGGAACCGGCGCGGGCAGGGCCTGTTACTACGCGAGGAGATCATCCGGGCGGCGACCGCCCTCATCGTGCGCACCGGCTCCGACCAGGCCGTCACCCTGCGCTCCGTGGCCCGCGAGGTCGGCATCGCCGCCCCCTCGATCTACGCGCACTTCCCCGACCGGGACGCCATCGTCGAAGCGGTCGTCGTCGAGGCGATCACGCAACTCCACCAGGCGGTCACCGCCGCCGTCACAGCGCACGACGACCCGGTCGAGGCGCTGCTCGCAGGCTGCGCCGCCTACGTCGACTTCGGCGTCCGCGAACCCGCCCGCTACCGCGTCCTCTTCGGCTGGGCCCGCCCCAAGCCCGAAGCCCCCGCCGCCGACGTCCCCGGCCGCCAGGGACTCGACGCCTTCCAGACCCTCGTCGACAACCTCGGCGCCTGCGTACGCGCCGGCCGCTCGTCCAGCACCGACCCCTTCGCCGACGCCGTGACCCTCTGGACGGCCCTCCACGGCCAGGTCACCCTCCGTGCCGACCTCCCCGACTTCCCCTGGCCCCCCACCGACACCGTCGAACAGATGGCCCGCCGCCTCGGCCGCATCAACCCCTGACCTGTCCGGCGGAGCGAGGCGTCGCCCGCTCCAGGCCATGCACAACAGCACCACCCCGTCGGCCTGCCACAAGTTGACGCTCACCACAGCCAGATCCGGGGCCGTGCCCGACATGCCGCCGGACCGCGCCGGCGCCCCGGGTCGCCGGCAGGGTCACACGCGGGCCAGGCGCAGCTGCCCCTGTAGTGGATCTGTCCCCCTGAAAGGGGACCTGGCATGAGATCATCTTGCGGGTCAGGCTGGCTCATGCGGGAGTGGGACATGACCAAGACCGCGGTCGTCGACGATCACGATCTCATCCGTCACGGCCTGGAGCACCTCCTGCGCAGCACCGGCGGGTTCGAGGTGGTGCTCAGCGGCCGCGATCTCGGCGTCCTGGACGGCCGGACCGATCTGGACGTGCTCATCCTGGACCTCTACCTCGGCGTCGACGACGCCTTGCCTGATCGCCATAGCCGAGCTGTCGCCGCTGTACAACGTGCTGGTGATGTCCGCCTCCACCAGGCCGGACGACCTGGTGCACGCCATCCGGGCGGGCGCCCGGGGGTACGTGACCAAGAGCGACCCGGCCGAGCTCATGACCACCGCGCTGCGCACCGTCGCCGCCCGGGGCTTCTATCTGGCGGCGGGACTCGCCGACATCCTGCACGCGCAGCCGGCCGCTCCGGCGCCGGACCCCGAGCCGATCGTACGGCTGGCGCCGCGCGAGGAGGAGACGCTCGCCTACATCGCGCAGGGCTTCACCTACGACCAGATCGCCCGGCGCATGGGCATCAAGAAGTCGACCGTCGACACCCACATCGAACGCATCCGGCGCAAGCTGCAGGTGGACAACAAGGCCCAGCTGATCGCCGCGGCGCCGCGCCGGATCGAGCGGAGGAGATGAGCGGTCCCGCGGAGGCACGACGGCACACCGAGGGCGCGCCGGCCTGGACGGTCATCCTCTTCCGCGTCGCCGCCTTCGCCGAGGTCGTCGCGCTCGACTTCGTGGGTGACTCCGGCCGCAGGGCTGTCCCTCGACTGACACCTTCGTCGATCGCTTGGCCGGCGGCTGCTGACGTCCGCCGGCCATGAACGTCGGCCTGGTGCCGATCGAGAAGCCGAACGTGCCCGCGCTGACCCGGGCCCGGCTGCTCCAGGTTGACCAGGGCTACCTGCGGGGCGAGACGATCACGGCGGCCGACTCCCTGGCGGGGGACGTTCCGTTTCGATCAGCTGAATCATGTGCCGGGCCCGGACGCGCGCGGCCGAGCCGCACCGGCATGCGCCCTGGTGACCGCTCCGGCGGACCGGACCTGTTACCTTCTCCCGTCGGTGCTCGTCATAGGTACGACGACCGAATACGGACGGCCGTCGCACCAACGAGTGAATCGAGAACAGGATGCTGACCGACATCATGTACGTGACGATCTACGTCACCGATCAGGACCGCGCGCTGGAGTTCTACACCGAGGGACTCGGCCTGGAAAAGCGGATCGACTTCTCGGGGCCCGACGGACGGTTCCTCACCGTCGGCGTCCCCGGCAGCCCGGTGCAGATCCTCCTGTGGTCGCATGCGGCGGCCGCGGGACAGCCGGGCGACGTGGGCCGGCATGCCGCGCCCGGTCCGCTGATCCTCGAATCCGATGATTTGCGAAAGGACTTCGGGATCCTGCGCCGGCGCGGTGTCACCTTCGAGGAGCCCGAACCCGTGGACTATCCGTTCGGGGTCCGCATCGAGGCGGTGGACCCGGACGGCAACCGGGTCTCGCTCCGTCAGCAGCGGAAGCCGTGACCACCCACCCGTCCGGCCTCGTGGCCGAGGCGTTCGAAGCCCAGCGCGATCGGCTGCGCGCCCTCGCGTACCGCGTGCTGGGCTCGCACGCCGACGCCGAGGACGTGGTGCAGGAAGCCTGGATGCGCCTCGTCCGCCAGGACGAGGCGACCATCGGCAACCTGGCGGGTTGGCTGACCACCGTTGTCGGCCGAATCAGCCTGGACCTCCTGAGATCCCGCCGAGCCCATCCCGAAACCGCCTACGGGCAGGAGTTCGCGGACCTCGTGGTGACGCCGGCCGACGGCCCCGCGCCGGACGAGCAGGTGGCGCTGGCCGATTCGGTGGGCCTCGCCCTGCTCGTCGTGCTCGACTCGCTCACCCCGAGCGAGCGCCTGGCGTTCGTCCTGCACGACATGTTCGCGGTCCCGTTCCACGAAATCGGCCAGATCCTGGGCAAATCCACTGACGCCACCAAGATGATCGCCAGCCGCGCCCGCCGCAAGGTCCAAGCCACGGACCGGCCGGCGGGCCCCGGCCGCGAGCACCGAGAGGTCGTCCAGGCATTCCGCGCCGCCGCCCTCAGCGGTGACTTCGAAGCGCTCCTACGGGTCCTCGACCCGAACGTGAAGCTGACCGTCGACACCCCCGGCGGCGTGGTCGTCACCCTCGGCGCCACCGAGGTCGCCGCCGGCGCCCGCATGTTCTCCGGCGAGGTCGCCCGTCACCGCCCCGTGCTGGTCAACGGCATCCCCGGCCACATGTCCTGGCGCCCCGACGGAACCCCTCTCTCCGTCATCGCCTTCACAGTCACCGAAGGCCGGATCACCGGCATCCACATCGTCATCGACCCAGCCAAACTCGCCTCGATCCATCTGCCCGCCCCGGCCTGAGCCGGTGTCATCAGGTCTGCCCGCGCATGTGCGGGTCATCCTGGGCCGTCACTGCCGGCAGGAGCCCCTGGCCGCCGTCGTGACGACGGCGGCCAGGGTGGCATCAGGTCCCAGCGGCCGCCGGCGCGGACAGCGGGTGCGGGAGGGGGGCTTGGCCACGGCTACGCGGAGGGTGTCGGCGACCAGAGTCCGGCCGCGGTTCCCTCCTCGACGTGCTTGCGATAGGTGACGACCTTTCCATGGATGATCTCCAGGCTGGCCGTCAGATCGGCGATCCTGTCCCGGACGGTTCTTTCGTGCTCCTCCAGGAGCGCGAGCCGCTCGGCCTCGTTGCCCGGACCGGATCGGACGAGCCGAGCGAACCCCTTCAGGGTGGCGATGGGCATGCCGGATTCTCGCAGCCGGTTGCACAACAGGAGCCACTCCACGTCCGCCGGTCCGTAGACGCGCCGCCCTCCGGCCGTGCGCGGAATCGGACGGATGAAGAGCTCCTCGCGCTCGAAGAACCGCAAGGCGTGCACGCCCAGGCCGGTCGCCTCCGCGACGTCTCCGATGGAAAGGCCGTCCGCGTCCCTGCTCATGCCGTACCGCCATAGCTTGACCTAGATTGCACTCTAGATTTTAACGTCGAGCCCATGGCAATCACGCAACACAAGATCGGCTCGGGATTCAACGCGCACAGCACGGCGGACGAAGTCCTGGCCGGCATCGAGCTGTCCGGCAAGAACGTCCTGATCACCGGCGGCTACTCAGGTCTTGGGCTGGAGGCCACGAGCGCGCTGGCCCGCGCCGGGGCGCACGTCACCGTGCCCGCCCGCCGTCCCGCCGTGGCGACGGAGGCGCTGTGCGGCATTCCGCGGACGGAGGTGCGGGAACTCGACCTGGCAGACCCCGACAGCATCCGGATGTTCAGTGACCGGTTCCTGGAGACCGGCCGGCCCCTCGACATCGTCATCGACAACGCGGGGGTCATGGCCTACCCGAACACGCTCATCGGTCCGGGTTGGGAACCGCACTTCGCCATCAACCACCTCGGGCACTACGCCCTGGTCAACCGCCTGCGCCCGGCCCTGGCCCCTACCGGGGCGCGGGTGGTGTCCGTCGCTTCGTCCGGGCACTTCCTGTCGGACATCCGCTGGGACGACCCGCACTTCCGCCACGGCTACGACCACTGGCTCGCCTACGGGCAGTCCAAGACGGCCAACGCCCTGTTCGCCGTCCATCTCGACGCCCTCGGCGCGGCCGACGGCGTGCGTGCCTTCGCGGTGCACCCGGGCAGCATCCTCACCCCGCTGCAACGGCGCATCCCCCGCGAGCAGCAGATCGCCCAGGGCTGGATCACCCCGGAGGGCCGCCATGCCGACGGCTTCAAAACCCCGGCGCAGGGTGCGGCGACGGCCGTATGGGCGGCCACCTCGCCCCTGCTCGACGAGTACGGCGGCGCCTACTGCCAGGACTGCGACATCGCCGAACCCGCGACCACCGACGACATGCTCGTCGGCGGCGTCAAGACGTGGGCGATCGATCCCGATTCCGCGTCCCGGCTGTGGGCCCTCTCCGGCGAACTCACCGGGCTGGATTGCTTCTCCTGACTCAGGGGGTGAGGTCACGCGCCACGCCTCGTGCGCCTGGACCGGAGAGCACTGTGCGGGCGAGTCCCCGAACGCGTGATCCGAACCCGGAACTGATCGGGACCCGGAACAGGGCCTAGGTCTCGGCGGCGGCAAGTCCCTGGCCGTCGAGCCTGGCCGCCAGGCCGAAAGTCGCGTAGACGTCGGGGTCCTGGAACACCGAGTTCCGGGTGATGCCCTCGTCGGTGACGGTGAAGATCTGGAGCGTGTGCAGGCCGTACCCGTCGCCGACGCGCTGATAGGCGGCGAATCCGGGCTGGCCGCCGTTGGCCGTGACCTCCCTGAGGAGCCAGTCCTTCCCGGCCGCCCCGAAGACCCATTCCATGAACAGGCCGTAGTTGCCGCGGCCGGAGAACCAGTTGAGCATCGGCGGCATCTCCATGATGACGTCCTCAGCGAGCAGTCGCTTGAGGCCCTCGACGTCGGCGAGCTCGAACGCCTTCATGTAGCGTTCGAGCCAGGCGCGCTGCTCGGCCGCGGACGGCTCGCTGACCCGTTCCTGCCGGACCTCGACCTCCTTCATGCGAGCACGCGCCCGCTGCAGGGAACTGTTCACCGACACGACGGTGGTGCCGAGGATTTCCGCCGTCTCGGCCCCGGAGAAGCCGAGCACGTCACGCAGGATCAGCGCACCACGCTGACGCGCCGACAGGTGCTGCAGGGCGGCGGCGAACGCCAGACGCAGGCTGCTGCGGTCGATCACGGCCCCAGCCGGATCGCCCGCGTCCAGCGACGAGTCCGGCAAGGGCTGGAGCCAGGCGGCGTGCTCGCCCCGGACGAGGGGTCCGAGCGGATCCGACGCGGCCACCATCCCCGACGGCAGCGGTCGGCGACCGCGGACCTCCAGGGCGGTCAGGCAGGCGTTCGTCGCGATCCGGTAGAGCCAGGTGCGCGGTGAGCTGCGAGCGTCGTCGTACTGCTCCCGCGCCCGCCACGCCCTCAGGTAGGTGTCCTGGACCAGGTCCTCTGCGTCGTGAGCCGAGCCGAGCATCCGGTAGCAGTACGCCAGCAGCTCCGTCCGGAACGGTCCGACCAAGCGATCGAAGCCTTCCTCCCCCGTCGTCACGCCACGCCCCGTCTCCACTGCCGCCACAACCCCCTTTCCTGGCGACGTACAGTGACAATCCGCCATGGGCGGATAGATCACCACGTGGCCATCAACAAGCCGGCCACGACATACGTCTGATTTTGGATAAAGAACAACTTAGTGCCCGTCCCTGAACCTCACTCGTAGGCAGGGGAAGGGTTCACTGCCCAGGCGCCAGCACCGGGCTGTTGTGATAGGCGGCGATCAGCCACCGGCCGTCCCGCTTCTCGAAGACCCAGGTCGCGTTCACCTTGCGCCGGTCGTCCGGAACCCCGGTCTCGCCGGGGAACAGGATGCCGGATTCGCTGATGACGATCGCGGCGTCCCTGCCGACGAAGCGGAGGCTGAGCTGCTTGTTGAAGGTGGAGCTGCCCTTGAGCGGCCCCTCGAAGCCCAGGGCCATGTTCTCGCGGATCACGTCACGGCTGCCGCGGAGCGAGCCGGTCATGATGGCGGTCGCGTCCGCGGTGTAGTTGGCGACCATGCCGTCGGCGTCGCCGGCCTCCCACGCCCTGTAGGAGTCGACCAGCACGGCCTGGATGGCGGCCTCGTCTTCCATATGACTGTCGGACATCGGATTCTCCCTTGTGATCGGCTCGCCCGGGTGTTCCGGCGAGCTCGTCAGTACATACCGGCGGCGAGGTCGGAACTCATCGCGGCGGACGAGAATTTTCTCCAGGTCTTCAAGGGCGGCCTGACGGCCGCCGTCCCGCCGGGCGTGCGTCCTCTGGGCCGCCTGGGCACGCCGTCCATCCCTGCGTCGCGCCTCCTGACGCCGGCAGGGCATGCGGCTTGATGCCGGGGCAGGGCGGTCACGCCTCCGTCAGTCGAGGTCGAGGTCGCGGAGTTCGGCGCGGGTGGAGATCCCGAGCTTGGGGAACGCCCGGTACAGGTGCGAGCCCACCGTGCGCGGGCTGAGGTGCATCCGGCCACCGATTTCGCGGTTGCTCAGCCCTTTGGCGGCGAGCCTGGACACTTCCAGTTCCTGCGGGCTGAGCAGGGCGGCGACCGGCCGGTCCGGGCGGGGCGGGGTGCCGCCGGCCGCACGGAGCCGGGCGAGCGCACGCCGTGCCCACGGTTGCGCCCCGAGCGTGTCGAAGGTCTCGCTCGCGGCCCTGAGCATTGGCTGGGCCTCGGCTCTGCGGTGGTTGCGGTGCAGCCACTCGCCGTACAGGAGCTCGGTCCGGGCCCGGTCGAAGGGGCGCTGATCGAGCCCGCAGTTCGCCAGCGCGCTCCGGTAGTGCGATTCGGCGTGGGCGTCGTCCGAGAGCATCGCGTGGGAGCGGTGCTTGCTGCTCTGGGCCATGGGCCCGCGGACAGCGCCGGTCCGAGGCTCCACGGCCTGGACGATCCGCCGGGCCGGCTCCGGATCCCCGGCGCGTACGGCGGCCTCGACCAGGTCCGGGAGCATCGCGAGCGCGACGAAGTCATTGGAGTGAGGCGAACCCCGCTCGAACAGGCGCATCAGCTCCGCGAACGCCTCCGCTGACGCGCCCTCCCCCAGTGCCAGCAGCCCCAGCGCGCCGGTCGCCGTCGCGGCGGCGATGCGCTCGCGCAGCGGGAACGCGATCTCCAGTGCCTGCCGGGCATACCGGCGGCAGGCCGCGGCCTCGCCGCGCACGGCGGCGAACCGGGCCGACTGGGCGAGGAAGTTGGCCGTCCAGCCCCGCTGGCCGGTCTCGTAGCTGAAGCGGAGACCTTCCTCGGCATGCGCGGTCCCCTCCGTCCAGTGCCCGAGCCGGAACTCGATGTCGGCCTGGTAGAACAGCACCTCGGTGAGCAGCGCGGCGGAGCCTTCGGCGCGGACCCGGCGGCCGGTGGCCTCGGCGAGCCGGAGGGCCTGGTGGTCGTCGGGCCCCATCCAGCCGATCACGGTCGCCCACATCCACTGCCGCTCATCGCCCCCGCCTCGGCCCCGAGGCAGGATGCCTGGCAGTTCCCACAGCTCGGCCCCGGTGATGACGCCCTCGAAGCCGCCGAGGAGACCCGCGGCGGCGCGGAGCGTCGCCGGTGAGCAGTCCAGGTCGGTGATGCGCCGGGTCGCCAGCAGCGCCGCCTCCATGTCTCCGGCGTGCAACGCCGATCCGCCCGCGAGCAGGAGGGTCCAGGCGGCCTCCTCGGGCTCGGCCGACGACATGAGCTCGGCGCACCGCATCAGGTGTGAGTAGGCGATCGCCGGGTCTCCGCCGTACAGCTCGATGATCCCGTTGAGCTGGGCCAGCGTCACGGCGGGCACGGGCTCGGCCATGACCTGGTCGACGAGCGTCCTGGCCAGGCCGGGCCGGCCCGCGTCCAGCGCCACGAAGGCGGCGGTCACCGTCCTCTGGCGGCGATCGGCGGGCGACTCGCTGAGCCGCGCGGCATGCTGCAGGACGGAGATCGCCGCCGCCGCGCCGCCGCGCCGCCGGGCGGCGTCGGCGCTGTGCTCCAACTCGGCGGCGATCTTCTCGTCCGGCGCGGTCGTGGCCACGGCGCGGTGCCAGATCGCCTGGCCGTCCTTTCCGGTCGCGCTCAGGTGCGCTGCGATGGCCAGGTGCGCGGCGCGGCGGTGCTCGAAAGGCGCGTCCGCGTAAACGGCGGAGCGGATCAGCGGGTGCCGGAAGCGGATCTCGACCCCGTTGAGCTCCACCAGTCCCGACCGCTCGGCCGGGTCCAGCGCGTCGGCCGGCAGGCCGAGCCGGGCGGCGGCCCCGAGCACGGTGCCGGCGTCCCCGGTCTCCTCGGCCGCCGCCACCAGCAGTACCGCGCGACCGTCCGCCGACAGGCCTTCGACCTGGCGCAGGAACGCCGCCCGGACTCTGGCGCTCACGGGCAGGGTCCGGGTCATGGCGAGGTCGGGCATGGCACGATCGGGTCCGTCGAGCCGGGCCAGCTCGATCAGGGCGAGCGGGTTGCCGCCGGTCGCCGTGAAGAGGGCATCGCGTTGGCGCGCGGGCAGCGTCCAGCCGTGCGCGTCGAGCAGCCGCGCGGCATCCTCCGGCGGCAGCCCACGCAACACCAGTTCGGACAGCCCGGCCGTGTTGACCGGCAGCGGCTCGGGTTCGCGTACGGCGAGCAGCATCGCGATGGGCTCGTCGGCCAGCCGGCGAGCGGCGAACAGCAGGGCGGCGGCCGAGGCGCGGTCCAGCCACTGCACGTCGTCGACGGTGACCAGCAGGGGGCGGTCCGCCGCCACCGCCGCGAGCAGCGTGAGCACCGCCGCGGAGACCAGGAAGTCCGAGACCGGGAAGTCCGGGGCCGCGGAGTCGGTGAGGCCGAGCGCCCCGCGCAGCGCCTCGGCCTGGACGCCGGGCAGCGCGTCAAGGTGATCGAGCACCGGCCGGAGCAGTCCCAGCAGCCCGCTGAACGCGTGCTCGACCTCGGAGTCGACGCCGGCGCACGCGAGCACCCGCATGGGCCCGGAGGTAGCCGCGCTCTCGGCGGCATGGCGCAGCAGCGAACTCTTGCCGATGCCCGCCTCGCCGCGCAGGACCAGCGCCCCGCTGCGTCCGCCTCGCGCGTCGGCGAGCAGCCGGGCGATGGTCTCTCGTTCCCGGTGCCGGCCGTGCATCACCTTCCCCGTCTCCGCCGGGGGTGTCCCGGGCGACTGCAGTCGGTTCGACTCTGGCCTCGGATCCGCGTACCCGCGAGGCTGGCCGCGATGGGCGAGCTGCGCGCCCGCCGCGACTTCGGTGAGGAGACCTTCTGTGGCCATGACGTTGATGGGATCGGGTTCGGCGCCCGGCGAGGACGGGGCGGGGACACCGCCTTCGCACCCGGCGGCGCAGTCACGGCGTCGGCGCCAGCTCGGCTGGATCATTCCGCTGTTCATCGTGATGCTCGCGTTCGTGGTGTACTCGGTGCCGCCGTACCTCACCTTCGACCCGGCGCAATCACGGGTTGAGCTGTCCGATTCGCCGCCATTTTTCTACTCCCTACTTGTGGCGCACATCATTTTCGGCACGGTGGCCCTGCTGACGGGGTGCTTCCAGGTGTGGCCGTGGTTCCGCCGCTCCTACCCCAGGGCTCACCGCTGGACGGGGCGGGCGTACTTCTTCCTCGGCGTGTTCCCCGCCGGCATCACCGTTCTGGGAGTCGCCCCGTTCGGCCACACGGGGTTCGGCGGAAACACCGGGAACACCATGCTGGGCGTGGTGTGGCTGATCACCGGTCTCGCCGGGTGGCGGATGGCTCGGCAGCGGCGGTTCCCCGAGCACCGCAGGTGGATGATCCGCAGCTTTGCGCTGACCACGTCCATCGTGGCGAGCCGGCTGTGGGCCGGGGTGCTGCTCGCCGTCCAGCTGCCGCGGCTCGACAGCGCCTACGGCGGCGACCAGCAAGCGATGATCGAGGCGATCGGTTCCGCCGGCGTATGGCTCAGCTGGGTCGTCAACCTGCTGATCGCGGAATGGTGGCTGGAGTACACGGACCACACGGGCAAGCCCAGGTCCCGCAGACGTCCGCGGGTCCGCGCCGCCTCCGCGTCCACGGCCGCCTCCGGGGCAGGACGGCCCGCCGGCTGAGCCGGGCGTCGTGCTCGGCGATCCAGTTGGCGGCCGATCTCCGGATCCGGCCACCGGCGGCACGTGAGCGGTCGATCGGGAGGTCGCCTCGCTCGTGAACGGGACGACAAGGCGGCCGGTGCCGTGGACGCCCGCGGACCCGAGAAGGCCCGCCGAACCGCGGCTCAGGACTGCTCCATCCGTACGGCGACCCCGTCGAGGATCAGCTCCAGCCCAAGTGAGAAGTCCGCGTCGGCGACCGTCTCGTCGGGAGTGTTCGACGGCGGCGTCTCGAACAGTGTCGAGGAGAACAGCCGGGCCGTCTCGGGGAAGCGCTCGGGGTCGACGAGCCGCACCAGCGCGCGGGCCTGGGCGCGCTCGGCGTCGGCCTGCCCCTGATCTTCGGCTCTGCTCTCGGCGAGGTCGCTGTGCTGCCGCACGGACTGGAGCACGTAGCCGCCGATCAGCGACAGGACGCCGACCTTGTGCGCCCGGTCGAGGCGGGTGCGGGACATGACCGCCAGCGCGGCCTCCATCCACGCGATCCCGTTCGGTCCGGAAGGCGGTCCGGAGATGGGCACACGCGTCAGCCACGGCCGCTGCTGGAACACCGCGCGCTGCGCGGAGGCCCACCTGCGCAGCCCTTCGCGCCAGTCGCCGGTGCCCATGTCCGGCGGCATGCCCAGGGCGTGGTCGGTCATGAGCGTGAGCAGCTCGTCCTTGGATCCGACGTGCCTGTAGAGCGACATCCCCGTGAAGCCGAGGCTCTTGGCGACCTTGGGAATCGTCACGCCGCCGAGCCCGTCGCAGTCAGCGATCTCCACCGCCGTGGCGACGATCAGGTCGACGTCGAGGGCCGCGGGCCGCCCGAGACGCGAGGGCTCCGTCATCCTCCACAGCCGGCGCAGCGCCGCCGGAACGAAGTGCTCGCTGGTCATGGCTCCCTCGTTCACCTCAGGAATTCAACCCTGTCATGCCAGGGTCCTCATTAGTGTATCCGTAATACTTTCTCTGTGAAACTAACACCTGCATCTCAGGAGAGGTACGAACATGAGCATTCACACCGCACCGCGGACATCGAGAGGTCCGGTGCGGCGCGCCGAACGCGCCCTCGCACCGGACCTGGCCCGGGGAGCGATGTTGCTGATCATCGCGCTGGCCAACGTCGCCGGAGTCGTCTTCGCCGGCGAGCCCGGCCTCGACGCCACGCCGGACGGCGTCGACCGCGGCGTGAACTTCCTGCTCTTCGAACTCGTCCACGCCCGCGGGTACCCGGTCTTCGCCGTGATGTTCGGCTACGGTCTCGTCCAGCTCGCCCGCCGCCAGGATGCCTCCGGGGCCACGCCGGAGCAGGTCCGCTCGGTGCTGATGCGCCGCAACCTCTGGCTCGTCGCCTTCGGGTCCGTACACGCCGCGTTGCTGTACTACGGCGACTTCCTCGGCGCGTACGGGATCGTCGGGATCGTGATGACCCTGCTGCTGCTACGTCGCGGCGACAAGTTCCACCGGACCGTGCTGGTGCTCTGGACGCTGTACGCGGTCGAGATCCTGATCCTCGGCGTCATCGTGCTGAGCCGTACCCTCGGAGGTCAGGGCGGGTCGGCCCCGCTGCCGACGGGCCACGTCGACTCCCTCGCCGCAGCCGGATACTTCGCCTCCATGCTGGACCGCCTCGCCGAATGGCCGATGCACACGCTGACCGTCCTGCCCTTCATCCTCATCGCCTGGCTGGGCATGTGGGCCGCCCGCCACCGCGTCCTCGAAGAGCCCGCCCGCCACAAGACCCTGCTCTCCTGGACCGCTGTCCTCGGACTCGGCGTCGCCGTCGCCGGAGGTCTCCCGACCGCCCTGGTCAGCGCTGGATGGCTGCACGTCGACGAGTCGGCCGCCAGTCTGATGCTGCTGCTCCACGGCGGCAGCGGCATGTTCGCCGGCCCGGGGTACGTGGCCGTCTTCGGCCTGGTCGTCATGCGGATCACCCGGCCCGGCCCCGTTGTCGGCGCGCTCTCGGCCCTGGGCCGGCGTTCCCTGTCGGGATACCTGTTCCAGTCGGTGGCCTGGCTCGTTCTCCTGGCGCCCTTCACACTCGACCTCGGCGACCGTTTCGGCAGCCCCACGGTGACCGGCCTGGTCATCGCGGTGGCCGTCTGGCTCGCGACCGTCCTGATCGCCCACCTGCTCGACAAGCGTCATCAGGCCGGTCCCGCCGAGACCGTCCTGCGCCGCCTGACCTACGGGCCTCGGGCATAGTCGCCGCAGCACGAAGCATCGTCGGTGGCGCCCGGCATGGTGAGGCCATGACCGAGGCGCCCCCTTCCACCGCCGAGCCGAGGATGCTTCCCCGCCGGTGGGGCAGGGTGTCGCCCGGCAGCTGGACCGACGCAAGGACCGGTTCATCCTCCGCGACATTCGGTGACCGTCTCGCTGCCCTCACTCCGGCTGCCCGCGACGCCCCAGAATGGGAGGCATGACCTCACGGATCTACCACGGCACGGGCCCGGGGCCGATCACCCCGGACGGTTGCGCGGTCGACTACTACGCCACCCTCACCGCGGGCGGCGAACCTGAACTCATCCACGCCGCTGTCCCGCCCGGGGCGAGCATCCTCGAACTCGGAGCCGGCACCGGGCGCATCACCCATCCCCTGCTGGAACTCGGGCACGAGGTCGTCGCTGTCGACGAATCCCCCGAGATGCTCGCCCACATCACCGGAGCCGAGACCGTCTGCTCCCGCATCCAGACCCTGGCCCTGCCCCGGACCTTCGATCTGGTGCTGCTGATGTCGTTCGTCGTCGAGACCGCCGACGACGACCTGCGCGCCGCGTTCCTGCGTACCTGCCGCCGACACGTCGCCGACGACGGCTGCGTCATCCTGCAGCGCAAGCCCCCCGAGTGGTACGACACCATCCAGCCGTTCGAACGCCGGGCCGATGACGGCCGCACCGTCCGCATGACCGGCATCGGCCGTCCCGGACCAGATCTGCTGGAGGCCACCATGGAGTACGTCATCGGCGAGCGGCGCTGGACCCATACCTTCGTCAGCCGCCGTCTCGACGACGACCGTCTCAGCCGCGAGCTCGACCAGGCCGGCCTGACGGTCTCCGGATTCCTCGACGATGACCGCGGATGGGTGCGCGCCGTGCCTCGCTGATCCACAGTCCTCCCCGCGCGGCCAGGACTCGGGGTGTCGGTAAGACTCGTGTCACCGACACCCCGAGAAGTGCGGGACAGCTGGGCTGCGGGGCTCGATCGGCAACGGAACGGTCAGTGGCGTCAGCAGGCCGACGCGGGCGGAGTCGCCGCCATCCACCGTTCCAGCCCCGAACTCCCTCCTATCCGCTACACCGGCAGCGGCGGAAACGGCGTGCCGCTGGTGTTCTCTCATCCGCCGGCCGCGAGCGCGGCCGCCACGGCGGGCGTCCCAGGTATTCGACAACGACATGATCATCTACGCCCGGTCGCTGCGCGAGCGCGGCGGGGTCGTGCCCTACATCGCAGGGCTGACCAGTCCTGTTTGGTAAGCGATGACGACCAGCTGCGCACGGTCGCGCGCACCCAGTTTCGTCATCGCGCGGCTGACATGGGTGCGTGCGGTGGCCGGGCTGAGGAACAACTCGGCACCGATCTCGTCGTTGTTCAGGCCCTGTCCCACCAGGGCGAGCACTTCGCGCTCGCGCTGGGTCAGCACCGCGAGCCGGCCCTCTCCGGCCTGCGTGGCTGTTCGTCGCGTGGTGACCTGCGCGATGAGGCGTCGGGTGACCCGCGGTGCGAGCAGCGCCTCTCCGGCGGCGATCACCCGGATGGCGTGCAGGAGTTCGGCCGGGCCGGCGTCCTTGAGCAGGAAGCCGCTGGCGCCGGCCTGCAAGGCGTCGAAGACGTACTCGTCGGTGTCGTAGGTGGTGAGGATGAGGACCCGGACCTGCTCCAAGCCGTGCGTCTCGGCGATCTGGGCGGTGGCTTGGATCCCGTCCAGCTTGGGCATGCGGATGTCCATGAGGACGACGTCGGGGCGGGTGACGCGGGCCTGTTCTACGGCTTCGGCGCCGTTGGCGGCTTCTCCCACCACGGTGATGCCGTCCTCGAGGTCGAGCAGGACCTTGAACCCGGATCGCACGAGACCCTCGTCGTCGGCGAGCAGCACCTTGATCGGAGCGTTGGTCGGCGGTGAGGCGGCCGCCGCGTTCACAGGCTTGCCCCGGTCGGTGTGAGGGGCAGTCGTGCCTTGACTTCGAACCCGCCGCCTGGAAGCGGCCCGGCGTCGAGGTCTCCGCCCAGCAGCCGGCAGCGCTCGCGCATGCCGACGATCCCGCGGCCCGACGCGGCCGAGCTGCCCGTGCCGCTCGGATGCCGGGCCGGTAGGCGCGGATCCGCGGAGTCATGACCTGGGGCGGCACGGCGGCCTTCATCGGTCACACGGATCTCCAAGGCGTCGATCCTGGGGTTCAGCGCTACCGTCACCCGAGTCGGGCCGACGTGGCGGATCACGTTGGTGATCGATTCCTGAAGGATCCGGTAGGCGGCGCTTCCCACCGCGCTGGGCAACGGCGCCGCGGGCGAGGTCTCCTCGAGCTTGATGTCGAGTCCCGCCTCGCGCGCCTTGGCGGCCAGTTCGTCGATCTGCCCCAGCCCGGGGTACGGCACCCGCCCGTCGTCACCGTCGTCACGGAGTACCCCGAGGATGGCCCGCATCTCCCGCAGCGCCCGGGAACTGGTCTGCTCGATGACTCGCAGCGCCTCGCGCGCCACTTCCGGCCGCTTGTCGAGCACGTGTGCGGTGACGCCGGACTGGACGTTGATGATCGCTATGGCGTGCGCGACGGTGTCGTGGACCTCGCGCGCGATCCGGAGCCGTTCGGCGTCCACACGCGCCCGCGCCTCCTCCTCGCGAGTCCGTTCGGCCAACTCAGCGCGCTCCTGAGCTTCGGCCGCGATGACCTGTCGGGACCGGACGGACTCGCCAAGGGCCGCGCTCATGACCGACGCGCCGATCCGGAAGAACACCCAGCCGATGGCGGCACGTGGCTCGATGTCGGCCGCGGCGACCAGCCAGCCGATGGCGAGCACCGAGGTGCCCACGCCGGCGATCACCAGCGACCGGCGCCCGTCTCCGTAGGCGGCCAGGGTGTACAGGGCGACGAAGAGCCCGAGCCAGCCGGGCCCGTCCGGGAAGTCAAGGCCGTAGTACACCAAGCTGGCGAGCGCGGCGGTGACGAACACCGGCACCGGCCATCGGCGGCGGACGGCCACGACCACGCCACTCACGATCAGCAGGACATACCCCAGGTTTCCGAGGTCGGTGAGCGGCCGCTGTACCATCTCGCCGGTATTGCGGACGATCGTGCCCTGAACCTGCATCACGGTGACGAAGAGCGCGAGCAACACGTCCTGCGCCGGCACAGGCAGGCGCCACGGCACCATGCGGTGTTTCATGCCGCGATCCTATGGTTCCCGCGCGTGAGAACACTCCGCCCAGACGCGCGGCCGCCTACGACGACGGGCGTACCGAGGCACGAGGCCTCTACGCAGAACTGCGTAGAGGCTGCCATCCGCTGTCGGAGGCCGCGGCCGCCCCGACGGCGCGATGATCGATTCCGCGAAACCCCTCCCAGGCGCTCGCGCTCGTCACCGTAGCCTCGGCCGCCATAGGCCGAGTCACCGCGCTGCACACGCTGCCGACGCCCGTCATTCGACCGAAAGGATCCTCAATGTCCGTCCTGTTGGTGCTTGCCGCACAGGCGGCCTCGCCCGTCTGTACGACGTCGGCAGAATGCGCGGGCCAGGGTGTCGATACTTTCCTCGGGACCCCTGAGCGAATCTGGGCCAGTGTGGCCGCACTGGTGGCGCTGGGCGGTGTGGTCATCGGCTGGCTGGCGCTGCGCTCCGTCCGTCGTATCGGCGACAGCGGGAGGAAGGGAGCCATCGCGGCCCTGGTGACGGGGCTGACCGGCGGGCTCAACGGCGCGGTGAAACTGGCTGTCGCCGACGGTGGTCTCGGCACCGGCAACGGAGTGTTCGGGGCGGCCTTGGCCCTGGTGCTTGGGCTCGTCGGTGCGGTCCTCGGCGGGCTGGCTCTGGCCCGCTCCCGCCGCACCGCGCTGAGCGGCTGACCGCAGCGGATACGAGCGCGCGATCGAGGCCCTGATGACCGTACACACCTCGATCGCCGCGCGGCGACCGCTCCTCGTGATCTTGTACGTACATACGTACAGGAAGACAGCTGTACATCAACAAGGGCGGCTGCCCTACCAATCCGACACCAACGCCAAGGCCGCGGTCGACGTCTGCCGAAAGGTGAACGCCGCAGCCGCAGCCGCAGGAGGCTGACGTGCTACACGTGATCGGCGCGGGATTCCCGCGCACCGGAACCAGATCAATGAAGGCCGCGCTGGAAAGGCTGGGATTCGGTCCCTGCTACCACATGGCCGAAATCGGGAGCAATCCCGACCACGTCGACCGGTGGCTGCCCGCCGCCTCCGGCCTGCCGCTGGACTGGGACAGCGTGCTCGACGGCTACCGATCCGCCCAGGACTGGCCGGCCAGTTTCTTCTGGCGCGAGCAGGCGGAGGTCTACCCGGACGCGAAGGTCGTGCTGACCGTCCGCGATCCGCATCGCTGGTATGTCAGCATGCAGGCTCTGATCGCCACCCGCCGGGACGTGCCGCCGGACCTGCCTGAAGCGGGGGCCGCGGTACTCAGGACGATGGAGAGGCTCCGCCCGGTTCTCGATCTCATCGGAGAGTCCACCTTCGGCGACACCTGGGACTTCCAGCGGGGCATGCCCGACGAAGAGATCGCGGTAGCGGCGTTCCACCGTCACGTGGCCGTTGTCCAGAAGAGCGTGCCCGCGGATCGCCTCCTGGTGTTCGACGTCCGCGAGGGCTGGGAGCCGCTCTGCCGGTTCCTGGGCGTCGACGCTCCCGCCGGCGAGCCGTTCCCGCACCTCAACGACTCCGAGACCATGCAGCGCGCGCTGCAACAACTGGTGACCGATGGCAGCATCGACTCGGCTTTCATCTCCGGCACGCACGACTGAACGACATCACCGCGCCTTTCCACAGGACCGTCCTACGGAGGGGCGCGGAGGTCGTCCTCGCCCCCTGTCGATGCGATTCCGTGAAACCCCTCCCAGGCGCTCGCGCTCGTCACCGGCACCTCGACCGGCATAGGCCGAGTCGCCGCGCTGTACACGCTGCGGGCGCCTGTCATTCGACAGAAAGGATCCTCATGTCCGTCCGTCACTTGCCAGCCACCGCCGCAGCCGCCCTGCTCGGAATCATGGGGCTCGCCACACCGGCGGCCGCGCACGTCCTGGTTCAGCCCGTCAGTGCTTACACCTTGACCTCCGGGCGTCTGTGGTCCGCGGTGGCCGCGCTGCTGGGGCTGGCCGGCGTCGTCATCGGCGGGCTGGCTCTGGCCCGCTCTACCGGTCGTATCGGCACCGGCACCGGCACCGGGAGAAGGGGGGCCATCGTGGCGTTGGCGGTGGGGCCGGCCTGCACGGTCATCGGCGGGCTGGTCGTGGCCGCCGCCGACGGTGGTCCCGGCACCGGCTACGGAATAGTCGGGGGCTACGTGGACCTGGTGGTCGGGCCGATCGCCATGGTCCTCGGTGGGCTGGCTCTGGCCCGCTCCCGCCGCACGGCCTGACCCGGCCCCGGTGCCGGGCCAGTGCCCGTGTCGTTATCGCCGTGGGCGATGAGGAACGGCGGTGCTTCCGCCGCGATGCGCGGCTCCGGCGAGGAATCGGGCCCCCTGACCGTAATAGGAGCCGTACCAGGTGTTCAGGTCGGAGACACCGCTCACGGTTACCGGACCGGTCAAGAACTTCATCGCCGAGCATCCAGGCGTCGCCGTACGCCTCTTTCAGGCGAGCCCGCAGGTCCGGCTCCGCCCATGACGGGTCCGCCGGCTCGGCCGCGCTCGTACCGGGGTGTCGCACCGCCCGCCGCCGGTCACGCCTGCGGGACGTGACCGGCCGGCGATTCCGGCGGCAACCGGACGACAACATGTCACACGATCTGGATGGCGACGACCTTCGGAGGGCGGTTCGGGAAGGTGATGTCGTGCCAGCGCTCGATCTTCACCGAGTCGCCGTTGGCGTCGTAGTAGATCAGGTCGTTGTTGCCCGTGGAGATCCGGTCGACCCACCATCCGCCGAAGTCGGTCTTTCCGCCGTTGGCGTAGCAGTCGACGCTCTCACGGCCGTCGAGGTGCGACCAGATCTTCAGGAAGTTCTCGCCGCCGACGCATTGGACGTGGTCGATGGCGAAGGCGGTGCCGCCCGGGACGGTGACGGCGAAGGCGGCGGCTCCGGCGAGTGCCACGGCCATGGAACGGGCCTTCTTCTTGCTCTTCGAGATCACGGACTCTCCTCCTGCGGGGACCGGCGCGCCCGGCCCCGGCCCTGTTGGTGACGTCGCGTCCTGACGGAACGGCGCTTCGCCGGGCCGGCGGACGGCCGACTGCGCACCGGAGCGGCCTCTCGCGGCTACGCTTTCCGTGACGCAATTGAGTTGACCGATAACTCAAAGTAATATAGCTCTCCGTCCGGCCAACGCTCCGAACGCGAGGAGCATCCCCCGATCGTGGCGCTCACGCGCGGCTGACGAGCCGTGTGCCAGGGGTCGGAGTGCGGCGGAACGAAGGGGTCGGAGTGCGGCGGAACGAAAACGTACGCCAAGACCATTCATCCAGCTCAACGGTGGCATCTAAGGCATTCGCAGGTGGGGCCTTGGCGCACGTTCGTTCCATCGCTCTCGATGGACGGGCTGCGCAGGTACCGCCTCCGGGTTGAGCGGCGACCGAACGGCCAGTGGCGACAAGGAGTCCGCGAGACCCGTCGTGTCGTCACCGGCCGTTCCGATGCGGGTGGTGCTCTCAGGAGGGGGTGTTGACAGGTCGATCTCGACGGCGAGGACTCCGAGGGCTTCGCTGAGCGCGCCGGGCAGGCCCGCTCAGCGTGATTTCGAGCGGTCGAGTCCTGCTCAGTGCTAGCCGTCACCGAACTCGTCGTCACCGAAGTCGGGAACCTGGGGAGACAGCAACTGCTCGGCGCCGCCTTCCAGCAGCTTGGCGGTCTGAGTCGAGCGGGGCAGCATGGTCGCCTCGTAGGTGCGGATGGCCTCGTCGAGGGTGGCGGAGCCGGCCAGGGCGAGAGCGAGTTCGCCGGCGTCGAGCAGGGCGTGGTTGACGCCGACGCCGAGCGGGGGCATGAGGTGGGCGGCGTCACCGAGCAGGGTGACGGTGGGGTTGTGCTCCCAGGTGTGCGGGACCGGGAGGGCGAAGATGGGGCGGTCGACGTAGGGGCCGTCGTTGTCGCTGATCAGCCGGCGCAGGCGGGGAGACCAGTCGGCGTATTCCTTCAGGAGCTTGGCGCGGATGCCTTCGGTGTCGTCGATGGTCAGGCCGCTCTGGCCGATCCAGTCGATCGGGACGCGCCGGATGAGGTAGACGCGGGTGTGGTCGCCGCTGTTGCGCTGGGCGAACAGGCCTCGGTCGCCGTCGCCCGCGGCCGCGCCGCCCTGGCCGACCAGGTCGGCGATCTCGGGATGACGGGCGTCGACGTCGTCGAACCACGCCTCCAGGAAGCTGACCCCGGTGTATGCGGGGACGGCGGACGAGACGGCCGGGCGGACCCGGGAGAAGGCGCCGTCGGCGCCGATGACGAGGTCGGTCTCGACGGCTGTGCCGTCGGTGAAGTGCAGCAGCCGCGGCCCGTCGGCGGGCCCGCCGACCCGGTCGAGAGCGCGCCCCCACCGCACGGTGCCCGGCTCCAGCGAGTCCAGCAGCAGGTCGCGGAGCTGGCCGCGGTCGATCTCCGGCTTGAAGCGCTCTCCCTCCTCGGGCACGTGATGCAGCGTCATCTCACCGGCGGGGGTCATCTGCCGCATCTCCTGCCCCTCCGGACGCGCCAGCGCGAAGAACTCCTTCAGCAGCCCGGCCTCGCGCAGCGCGAGCTGGCCGTCGTCGGCGCGCAGGTCCAGCGTGCCGCCCTGGTCGCGGACGTCCCGGTCCGCGTCACGGTCATAGACGGTCACCGCCAGGCCGTGTCTCTGCAGAATGCGGGCACAGGCCAGGCCGCCGGGGCCGGCGCCGATGACGCTGATACGGGCCTTTGCGGGTGCGGGAGAGGTCATCGCGGAAATTCCTTTCGAAGAACGGGACACGGGCTCAGGGGCGAGCGCGGCGCTGTCGGCCGCGGCGCTCCTGCATGCCCGTGACGGCAGGGCGCGGCCGGCAGCCCGGCGCAAGCGGCGGACAACATCAGGAGGTCTGCCGCTCGGGGTGCTTCGCCGCCCCTACGGGAGACTAAGTACGAAAGTGAACTGAGTCAACTAATGAACTTGTGCCACTAGTTGCTTGAGACAGCGATCGTATAGGCTTGCCCCCATGACCGCGTCCCCTGTCAGCCGCCGCGAACGCAAGAAGGCGGCCACCCGGCAAGCGATCGCCGACGCCGCCCTGGAGCTCTTCCTGGAGCGCGGCTACGACCAGGTGAGCATCAGCGACATCGCCGACGCCGCCGACGTGTCGAAGACCACGGTGTTCAAGCACTTCACCGGCAAAGAAGCGCTCGTCTTCGACCAGGACCAGGACCAGGAGTCCGAACTGATCACCGTGGTACGGCAACGTCCCGCGGGCCAGAGCGTCCTGGACGCCCTCCGCGAGCACGCCCTGGACACCCTGCCGCCTATCGAGACCCATCCACAGCGGGCCGCGTTCGCCCGCCTCGTGGACTCCACCCCGGAACTGCGGGCCTACTCCGAACGCATGTGGACCCGGCACACCGGCGCCCTCGCCGTGGTCATCGCCGACGAGTTCGGCGTCGACCACGACGACCTCGCCTGCGCCGCCCTCGCCCGCTACGTCCTGGACATCCCCTCCCTCGTCCGCGGACGGCACGACCTCCCGGCCGCCATCCAGACCTGCTTCGACATCCTCACTCACGGCTGGCGACCACCAAGCACTCCCCCCGCCACGACCGCCGTCTGACCGTCCCGCGACCGGGCGGCATCAGGCCCTTCCACCACCGATCACCGGCGACCCGGAACGAGACCACTGCCGCCTCGGCCGTCAAAGGGTTGCGCGACAACCTTCGTTGTCCGCGGCGAAGGCGGAAGCGCACGCACTGTGCTCGCAGATCATTGATGGGGTCGGCGCCTTGTGCTGAGCTCAGTCGGCGTTACTTTTCCTCGGTGGTTCCGACCCGAGCCCTGGACCCCCATGCGTGCTCGGCGCACAGGCAGGCGACGCCCTTGTCGATCCACTCGCGCCCGCGCCACTCCGGGTGTCGTTCGATCAGCAGGGCCCGGACCTCCTCGATGATCGTCTCCTCGCTCATCGCGGAGTCTCGCCGTACCCAGGTCTCATCGCGCAGCAGCCGCAGGTAGTCGCCGACGTCGGCCAGCAGCTCCGGCCCACCGGCCTCGCCGTGCCCGGGCACCACCACGCGCGGCCGCTCGGCCGCCAGCCGATCCATCACCTCGATCCACCGCAGACCGGACACGTCGGTGTCATGGGGCGGGAACCACGGGAAGATCGCGAACTGCCCGGTCTCCACCAGGTCACCGGTGAACATCACCCCGGCATCGGGCACTGTCACCACCTGGTCACCCCTGCTGTGCGCCCGCCCGGCGGCCCGCAGCCGCACCACCCGGCCGCCCAGATCCAGGTCGTAGACGTCGGGGTAGACGAGGTCGGGCGTGGGCAGCTCGACGCCGCGCAGTTCCCTGGCGATCCCTCCGTCCAGACCGCGGAACATCTCCAGGTAGCTCGGTCCCTTGGCGGCCAGCTCTCCGGCCTGCTCCTGGTTGACCAGGAACGTCGCCTGCCCGGCGAACGTCCGGGCGCCGAAGGCGTGCTCGGGATGGAAGTGCGTCGTGGTCAGGTAGAGCTTGCGGCCGCGCGCGTACTCGGCGGCGAACGCCAGGACCGCCTGCGCGTTGCGTGGCCCCATCCCGGTCTCCACGACCAGGACGGCCTGCGAGCCGCCGATCACGCCGATGTTGGGCACCAGCTCCACGCCTCTGTTGGGGATCACTACCAGGTCGCGGGCGAGCTCCCGGCTTCCCTCGACCCGGACGACGGGGTTGTATTCAGCCATGCCCCCAGTTGATCGCCACGGCCTTCCCGCGGTCCAACACCGATCCGGCACCGCTGATACCGCGCGGGTATCGTGGCCGGTGATGGAACTGCGCCTGCTGCGTTATTTCGTGACCGTGGCCGAGGAACGCCACTTCGGGCGGGCCGCCGCGCGGCTGCACATGACCCAGCCTCCGCTCAGCCGGGCCATCCAGCACCTGGAGGCCGACCTCGGCCTCGCCCTGCTGCACCGATCGTCGGCGGGTGTCCTCCTCACCGAGGCCGGGGCCACGCTGCTGGAGGAGGCTCGCACGCTGCTGGACCAGGCCGAGCAGGCGCGCGCCCGGGTGATGGCCACGGCCGGCCTCACCATCGGCATCCTCGCCGACACCGCCGAGCAGGCGGGGCTGGCCGCCGCCTTCCGCCGGCGCCATCCGGGCGTCGCGGTCCGCGTACGCGAGGCCGATCTCACCGATCCGACCATCGGCCTGCGCAGCGGTCTGGTGGACGTGGCGCTCACCCGGGCGCCGTTCGACGACACCGGGATCCGCGTTCACATCCTGCGCACCGATCCGGTCGGCGTCGTCCTGCGCGCCGACGACCCGCTGGCCGGGCGCGACAGCGTGCGGGTGGATGACCTGGCCGACCGCCGCTGGTTCCAGTTCCCCGACGGGACCGATCAGCTCTGGCGCGCCTACTGGAACGCCGGAGTGCCGCGTGAGGGGCCGACCGTGCGGACGGTCCAGGAATGCCTGCAGGCGGTGCTGTGGAACGGCACCGTCGGCCTGACCCCGCTCACCCACGCGCTGCCTGACGGCCTGGTGGCGGTACGGCTGGCCGACATGCCACCCAGCCCCATGGTCCTGGCCTGGAACGGAGCCGACGGCAACCCGCTCATCCGCTCGCTCCTCCGCCTGGCCGCCGAGGAGCGCGACGACCAGCTCCGAAGATCAGGTCAGGCCGGGTCCGACGCCGGCCCCACCCGATAGTTCAGGACGGCCGTATCGGTGGAAGCCGTAGTGGCCGCCGGGCGGAAAGTCCGGTGCAGATCCTGCTGACCCACGTCAATGCAGTAAATGCTGTTCTGGGTGAGTCGAATTGCACCCAGCTTTCGATTGCAGTGGACAACTCCTCACGGGACAGCGTGAGCGCTGAGGAACCAGCCCACTGGTCAAGGTTGGTCAGCGGGGCGCGAAGCGGGATGCAGTATTCGGACAATGGCGGCATTTTCCGACAGGAGAGCCGGGAGTCGCACTGTGTGTCCATTGTTTTCCTTGCTCATCGCATGAAGAACTAGCGGATCGGCAACCCGGGGACTTACCCCGTTGCGAAGTTTCGGTCCGACCGAAACTTTCTGAAGTATCAAGTTGCCTCATAATGGCCATCTCGTACAAGGTGATCTATGATGTGTGACATATTAGGCTCCCAACCGAGTTGAGGGGGGATGTCGTGACAAGCAGCACAGGACTTGACGAACGTGTAGCCGAAGTGGTGAAAGCAGCCGGGCTGGTCAGGCCGGGAAACCGGTTCTTCGCTACGGCGAAGGCCGTTGACCAGGTCGCGGCGGCGGACGCGCTGGCCGTGGCGCGGCAGTGGGAGGTGATGACCAAGGCCTTCATGTTCACGACGATCTCGGGACTGGGGGTGGCGGCGCGGCACTTCGCGTCACAGAAAGCTCCGGATCGGGAGGTGCTGGCGGCATTCCAAACGGCCTACCGGGTCATCGGCGATGATTTGGACAACCTGGCCGAGGATTTCAGCACGGTGGCGCCACCGGGGGCAGCTGGAATCCACTACCTGTGGTGGGCCGACTCGATCGTGAAGCCGCTGACCGGAGCGGTCGGCGAAGAGGCAGCAGGGGATTTCCCGAAAGGTGTCGCCAAGCTGCTGGAGGCGATGGAGGCAATGGCCGACCACCGATTGGGCGCGGCGGTTCAACTGCGGGTCGTGGAGGCCATCGCACTGGACATCGCGGTCGCGTTCCGGCGCGTGTACGGAAAGGTGCTGGTCAACGGGCAGAAGCTGTTCACCGCGCCCGACGCGTTGACGTGGATCGACGCGCACATCAAAGCCGAGACGAGTCATGCCAAGTCGGTCAGCGACGAGGAGACCGGCATGACGGCCATGGTCGAGAGCGGAGCAGACGCCGAAGAGTTCGTGCTGCTCGCCACGGATTACGCGGCCCATTGGGCCGGCGCGCTCGACGACTTCGCCGATCAGGTCTCTGCTGGCTGATCCGGGGAAGGGCATGCGAAGCCAGTGAACGACGTCATTGACTCAGTCAACGCATTACGGGGTTCAGTCCAACGTAACAAAGTTCGGAACGGAGCATTTCTCAAGCATCTGTCCAATGAGCTGATCACCTCGCCCGCGCTCCGGCACGTGAAAATCGTCCAGGCTTTCGCCGACGACGCCATGGCCTTCGCCCAGGACCCCCGGCTGCTCCAGACCAAGGCGCATATCAACAACCGGACGGACAATTCCATCTTCTCGCTGTTCGACGCGCCTTATTTCCCGACGCTGCCCCTCGATTTCCTGACTTACCGGCTACTCCCGACCGACGATCACCTGGACACCAAATATCCCAGCCCGACGATGCCGGTGACGATCGAACGGATGTCGAAGGGCTTCGAGGCTCGGCCGGTGGTGGCGCTCTTCCCGGAAAACCACATCGACGGCCGCCAGGAGAGCGGCGACCTGATCTTCTACTTCATCGACAAGTTCGTCGAACGGCATCTGCGCCTGACCCGGCTTCTCGTGACCAACGTCATGGCGGAGGGATCGTTCCCACTGGTCGAAGCCGCGAAGCCGGGCGACATCGAACAGGCCTCGGCGTGGTGGGTGCGGTTGCACGAATACCACCACAGGCAGGGAGACATGCCGATTCCCGGCTTCCTTCCGGTGAAGAAGTCCAAGCCACTGGCGGGCCTCGAGGAGCTGCGGGTGGACGTGTCGGCGATGCTCGCCTGCCTCAACGACTCCGCCCTGCCCGAGCGCGGCGCGCGGCTCACCTATGAGTACGTGCTGTCCGAGCGGCTGCTCCGCTATGCGGTGGAGGGAATACCCAGGCCCAACTACGACGCGGTCGCCTCTCAGCTGCTTTTCAACTACCTCGTCGCCGCGGACGGGATCCGGCTGCACAACGGCCTGATCCACCTCCGCCCGGGTCTGCCTGCCGTACTGGCCGAGTTTCTCGGCGAGATCCAGGCGATCGAACGGCACATCCACAGCGAGCCCGTGGAACAGGTCAGGGAACGGCTGCTGCGATTCACCAACCAGTACACGGACTACGACGAGGAGGCGAGGGACTACCGTCACATCCCCTTTTTCGCCGAGGCCAAGCGGAAGCTGGGCGTGTGAACATGATCAGTATCCCGATCTTCCAGGTGGACGCGTTCACCGATCGGATCCTCTGGGGGAATCCGGCAGCGGTCTGCCCGCTCGAAGGATGGCTGCCCGAGGCCGTCATGCAGGCCATCGCCCTGGAGAACAACCTCCCGGAGACGGCCTTCATCGTCAGGAACGGGGACGCCTACGATCTGCGCTGGTTCACCCCGGCCGCCGAGGTCGACCTGTGCGGGCACGCCACACTGGGCGCGGCGTACGTCGTGCTGACACATCTCAGGCCGGACCGGGACGAGGTGACGTTCCACTCGGCCAGCGGACCGCTCGTGGTCGCCAGGCACGGGGACAAGTTCGGCCTGGCATTCCCCGCCCTCGATCTCTCCCCGGTCGAACCGCCGGAGAGCCTCCTGCGAGGACTGGGAGCACCGGCACCGTCAGCGGTCTACAGGTCCATGGACTATGTCGCGGTCTACGACACCGAGGACCAGGTCCGGTCAGTCGTGCCGGACCAGGTCGCTCTCTCCGCGCTCGACCTGCGTGGCGTGGTCATCACCGCGCCGGGAGCCGAGGCCGACTTCTGCTCGCGCTTCTTCGGGCCGAAGCTGTCGATCCCCGAAGACCCGATCACCGGGTCGGCACACTGCGCGCTCGTTCCGTACTGGGCGCGGCGGCTGGGGAAGTCCCGGATGCGTGCCCAGCAGTTCTCGCCACGGCTGGGCCGGACCCACACGATCAGCCTTGACTGCGGCCTGGACGGAGACCGGGTCGCCCTGTCCGGCGCGGCCAGGCAGTACATGGCCGGAACGATTCACCTGTCCGAAGACGACCTCGACCAGAACCCAGAGGGATAACGTGCGCACCAAGCGAATCTTCCACGCGGTCGACTCCCACACCGAAGGCATGCCCACCCGGGTGATCACCGGCGGCGTCGGGGTGATCCCCGGAGCGACGATGGCGGAACGCCGCATCTACTTCCGCGAGAACCTCGACCACATCAGAACCCTGCTCGTGACCGAGCCGCGGGGGCACGCGTCGATGAGCGGAGCCATCCTCCAGCCGCCGACCCGGCCCGACGCGGACTGGGGTGTGCTGTTCATCGAGGTGTCCGGTTATCTGCCGATGTGCGGGCACGGCACGATCGGGGTCGCGACCGTCCTGGTGGAGACGGGCATGGTCACCGTGACCGAACCCGTCACCACCGTGCGCCTGGAGACTCCGGCAGGCCTGGTCGTCGTCGACGTGGCGGTCTCCGACGGGGTCGCGCGGAGCGTCACCCTCCGGAACGTCCCGGCGTTCTGCGAGCGGCTGGACGCCGAGCTCGAGGTCCCCGGCTTCGGCTCCGTCCGCTACGACCTCGCGTACGGCGGCAACTTCTACGCGATCGTGCAGCTCGACGACTACGGGCTGCCGTTCGACAGGAAGGCCAAGAACGAGATCACTGCCGCAGGCCTGGCCACCATGCAGGCGATCAACGCCACGGCCGAGCCGGTCCACCCCGAGGACTCGCGGATCCGAGGCGTCCGGCATGTGTACTTCGCCGCGCCGGGATCCGACGCGTCGTACTCGCGCCACGCCATGTCCATCTATCCCGGCTGGTTCGACCGGTCGCCGTGCGGCACCGGCACCAGCGCGAGGATGGCGCAGCTGCACGCCCGCGGCGAGCTGGAAATCGGCGCCGACTTCGTCAACGAGTCCTTCATCGGGTCGCAGTTCGTCGGCCGCCTCGTCGAGGAGACGACCGTCGCCGATCGCAGGGCCGTCGTGCCGACCGTCACCGGACGGGCCTGGATCACCGGCACCGCGCAGTACTTCCTGTCCCCCGACGACCCCTTCCCCGCAGGCTTCGAGCTCTGACCACCCCTCCGTCAGGAAGGACACGCCTCCCCATGGCCTCCACGATTCTTGGCCGGATCCCGTTCGACGACGAGCGCATCGCCAAGGACATCGCCAGGCTCGCGTCCATGCCGATCCCGCAGGAGCCGTACCGGGTCTTCACCACGGGCACCTGGCTGAACATCAACCTGTGGAACGCCTCCGGCGACCACGCCGACGGCTTCTGGTACGGCCACGAGCAGCGCCCCGGACGCCCCACCCCGCTCCTCGACGAGGTTCCCCACCTTCACGAGGTCCTGACCACCTGGTTCGACCCGGACCGGCTGACGATGGTGCGCGGGCGCAACGTCGTCGAGTTCTCCATCATCCCGCACCGGGACTTCATCGAGGCCGGCGAGGTGGAGCAGTTCTTCCGGGTGATCATTCTTCTGGAGGACAACGAGCACTCGGTCAACTCCGACGAGGACATGGTCTTCCACATGCGCGCGGGCGAGGTGTGGTTCCTGGACGCGGCCCAGGTCCACGCGGCCATGAACATGTCCTCGCGCAGCCGCTGGTCGCTCTGCCTCGACTTCGCGGCCGGTCCGGGTTTCCAGCCGGCGGACATCTTCGCCCGGCCCGAGTTCTACGACCCCAGCCTCCGGCCCACCCTGGTGGAGCGCAAGCCGGCCGCTCCGGACCTGCCCGAACGGCTGCGCGCCCTGAGCACCGTCGTGTCCCGGCACAACATCAAGGACATCGCCTTCCTGCTGGGCCGGATCCATCTCACGGAGGAGGTGCCGATCGGGGCCTCGTGGGACTGGCTCATCGACATCACCCGGCAGTCCGGCGACGCGGAGCTGATCGACATCGCCGAACGCGCCAAGAAGTTCTTCGTCCTCTCCCGTGAAGTCAACGAGGACTTCACCTTCCTACCAAGGTGAGCATGACCGGCAAGGACCAGCTGTCGTATCCGGAGCTGTGCGGGCACATCACCGAGGTTTGGAGGGACGTCCTCCACCTCGACCGGATCGAGCCCGGCCAGGACTTCTTCGACCTTGGCGGCCATTCGCTGGGGGCGGTGCGAGCCGCCGCGCGGCTTGTGGACGACCTCGGCTGCGATCTGTCCCTACGTGCGATCTTCGAGCACCGCACGGTCGAGGCCCTCGCATCGGCGATCATGAACATCGGAGCGACGAGATGACGGGGCTCCAGAGCGCGTTCCGCGCCGTGGCAAGCGCTGCCGACTTCGAACGCGCGGTCGCCGAGTTCCAGGCGGCCTGGTCGGAGGGCCGCCGCGAGACGGCTGTTCCGGTGTGGATCGGCGAACGCTCCGACCTCGGGACGGCGCTCGACCTCGCTGCGGGGCTCTACCCCGCACTGCGGCAGCCCCCCAGACACGTGGCGGGAGTCGTCCTGGGGGACGTTCCGGAGGCGGTCCGCTCGTTCGCCCGTCCGCTGGCCCGGCAGTGGACGGACGGCGAGCCGTCCGCGGGCGACGGTTCGCTGGTGGTCCTCGGCCGCTACGAGGATCTGCGGATGGAGGTTCTCGGGCCGGTCCTGGTGGACGCCTATCGCCGTGACCGGGACGTCTTCCTGTTGACGGGCCGCGACCTGCACTCGCTCACGTGGATGATCGCCAAGCAGTACGGGGAGGTGGCCGCCGGGGGCGAGACCGGGCTGTTCACCGACCTGGACACGGAGCCGGTGTCCACCTCGGCGACCTACTACGACTCGCGGACCGTGGACGGCGTGGATCTCACCCGCGTCGTGGCGGAGCGCGTCTGGAAACGCGTCATGGTCAGCGGTCACGGCACCGAGGACAGCATCAACCTGGGCGCGCACACGGTATGCGGCCGGAGCCCGGTCGCCGGTCCCGAGCGGCCCGGTCCCACGTGCGCCTACGGACGCGGCTGTTACAAGCCCGAGGACAAGCTGCTCCCCGCACATCGGGTCCGCGCGGCGGAGCTCGTGCTCAGCGGCTGCGACAGTGGTGCCCTGGCGGATCTCGCCTCCTACAGCCCGCGCTACCAGCTGCTCCTGAACGCCGTCGACGGTCCTGCCCAGACGGTGGTGGCCGCACTGTCCATGCACCAGTCGGCCCGGGTGGAGAACCTCATCTGGCTGGACTCCGCGGACCGGGGCGGGAGTACGGCTCGGCTGCTGAACGCGAGTCTCACGACCATGCATCCTTACCCCACGTTCATCCAGGTAGGGCTACCGAGTTCGGCCTACGGGGACCCGACGCCACCGGCTCCGGTAGTTGAGGAGGAACCCGCGGGACTCGTCAGGGACCTCGGCTCCCGGGCCCGCGGCTTCCTCATGACCGGCATGCTGCCCGCCGCACATCCCCTGCGGGAAGGGTTCGAGAGGGTGGCGGAGAAGGCCGGGACAACGGCCGTCCGGCCGATCATGGGCCTGGTCGCGGAAAGGTCCGCGTTCCTGCGCTCGCTCCGGGACGACGCCCGGTCGCTTGACGAGGCGATGGCCGTACGCATGGCGGAACGTCCCGACGACGGGCTCGCCGAGTTCCCCCGCTTCTTCGGCGACCGGAGCTCGGTCTCCCTGTCGGGCGCGACGACCACGCCGTGCGTCCTGTGCGGGCGGACGGCGTGGCAGTACCGGCGTCGCGGGTTCAGCGTGTGTGTCCCCGACACCACCGCGCACGTCTGCCTGAGCTGCGGCCCGGTCGGATACACGATGGACGGCGGGGTACGGCTCGACGCGGACGCCGCCCCGGCCGTCTTCGCCGGGGCGACGTTGCGCATCGAGGCCACGGTCGAGCCGGCCCGGCCGGGGCCGGTGCAGGTGGGCGTGATCGTCCCCTGGAGCCTCCGTGCCCAGATATCCCCGGCGTTGCACGGTGTACGGCTCGGCCGACGGGAGCGCCGGAGCGTCCTGTTCGACATACGTCTCGACCCGTCGGCGCCGCCGCAGGAGCACCACTTCACGGTCTTCGGCGTTCAGGATCTCGCGATCTCCCTGCTGCGTTGTCCCTTCGCCGTCCTGCCACCCGAGGAGGCATAGGTGGACAGCACCCTCCACGCGGCGGTGGCCCGCCGGGCAAGGGAGCGGCCGGACCATCCGGCGCTGGTCGAGCGGGGAGTGACCGTCAGCTACCGCACCCTCGACCGGGCGGCTGACTTCTTCGCGTCGCTCCTCACCGACCTGGGCGTCGGCCCCGGGAGCACGGTCCCCGTCATCCTTCCCCGATCCGCGCGTCTGGTCGTCGTCCAGCTCGCACTGCTGAAGTGCGGGGCGGCCTACTCGGTGCTCGATCCGGGATGGCCCGCCGAGCGGCTGGAGTCGCTCGTCGGGCGCCTGCCGTCGCCTCTGGCCGTTGCGGACTCGCAGGCACACGGGTTCCCCGTCTGGACCCCGCCCCAGGAGTCACCGCGGGAATCCGCGGGCCGTGCGGCAGCCCCGCCACAGCGGGACGCCGACGGCGCCACACCCGCGATGGTCATCTTCACCTCAGGGACCACCGGGGTGCCCAAAGCGGTGGTTCTGCCGCACCGGGCGGCGCTGCGCCTGTTCCGCGGAGACAGCCCGGCCTCTTTCGGCCCCGGCCACGTCATGCCGCAGGTGTCGAACGCGGCATGGGACATGTACGCCCTGGAGGTCTGGGGAACTCTGGTCGCGGGAGGAACCTGTCTCGTCCCGGACGACCGGATCTTCCTCCCGGAGACCCTGCGCGCCGCCGTCACCGAGCGCGGCGCGAACACGGTGCACCTGCCGACCGCTCTGTTCAACCTGTTCGTCGATGTGGACCACAGCTGCTTCGCCGGCCTGCGGACGGTCCTCGTCAGCGGTGAGGCGATGTCCGGCGCCCACGCCGCCAGGTTCATCCGGGCCCATCCGGGGATTCCGCTGGTGAACTGCTACGGCCCCGTCGAATGTTGCATGTTCGTCTCTTCCCACCAGGTCTCCGCGCGGGACTGCGACGCCTCCGGCGGCGTTCCTCTGGGTACGGCGGCGCCGGGCACACGGATCTTCGTGATGGCCGGCGACGAGGTGTGCCCCTCCGGGAAGGAGGGCGAGATCTGCGTGGCCGGTGACGGCCTGGCCGTGGGTTACCTGGGACAGGACGGACTGACCGCGGAGCGGTTCCGCACCGTGTCGATCGAAGGTGCGCCGACGCGGGTGTACCGCACCGGCGACCAGGGACGCGTGGACGGCGACGGCAACCTGCGCTACCTCGGCCGCAGGGACCGCCAGGTGAAGCTCCGCGGCTTCCGGGTCGAACCCGCCGAGGTGGAGCATGCCGCCCGCTCGGTGCCGGGCGTTCTCAACTGCGCCGCGGTGCCGATCCGCGGAGCGGACGGCAGCTACCAGTCCATGGCGCTGGCCTACACGTCCGGCTCGAAGGGCGTGACCGACTCCGCTGACCCGCTCGGAGTGCGCTCGGCCCTGGCCGAGGTGCTCCCCGAGTTTCTGGTGCCGACGCATGCGGTGGCCGTCGACGCTCTGCCCCTGACGCCGAACGGAAAGTTGGACCGGGCCGCCCTGGAGGCCTGGGGAAGCACGCATTTCAGGAGGAACAACCATGACTGAGCGCCATCCCCGCCTGCTGATCGTGGGACTGGATCGGTATACCCTCGACGCCTGTGTCCGCCTGGGCGTGGCCGCCGTCGTCGTCTGCGGCGCGGCCAGCTGGGACGACGGGCTCGTAACCATCCCCTCCGAGCTCTCCGTGCTCAGGGTCGACGATCAGAGCAACGTCGAAGCCGTGCTGATGGCGCTGCGCCGGGCCGGGCTGGGCGCCGACGACTTCGACGCTCTACACACCTCCGACGAGTACTCCATGGTCTCGGCGAGCATCCTGGCCCGCCATCTCGGTCTGCCGTGCCTCGATCCGGAGGCGGCGGTGCGCTTCCGCGACAAAAGCCTGCAGAAGGCCGCGGTGCGCGACGCCGGTCTGCCCGCAGCACGGTGTGTGGTCGTGGAGGATGTCCTCTCCGTCTCCGGCCTCGAGGAGCTGCCCTTCGAACCCGCCGTGCTCAAGCCGGTGGCCGGTGCCGCGACCGCCCTCACCTCGGTGGTCGAGAACGTCGATGATCTCCGAGCCCGGAGTGAGGAGTACGGGCGGAAGAAGATCAGCCAGCGCACCTTCGTGCTGGAGGAGTACGTCGCCGGCGACGAGTGGTTCGTGGACGGGATCGTCCACGGCGGGGAACTGCTGTTCTGCGCCGTGGGCGCCTACGGGGACCCGTGCCTGACCGCCATCCAGAGCGGGAAGCCCCTCTGGCTGCGCCACTTCGACCCGGTCGGGGAGAGCTGGGTATACGAGAAGGCACAGGGCTTCGTGGAATCCGCGCTCGGAGCGCTCGGGCTTCAAGACGGGTCATTCCACATGGAGCTCTTCCACGACCGATCGTCCGGAGTGCTGACGTTCGGCGAATGCGGCGCCCGTCGCGGGGGCGCGCTGATCCACGAGCAGATCCAGGCGAAGTTCGGGGTGAACATCGCCGAGTGCGCCGTCCAGATCGCCCTCGGACGCCGTCCCGAGATCGAGGCCAAAGTCAGGCCGGAGGTCTTCGGGGGCACCTACCTGCCCGGGCGTCCGGGGACGTTGCTCGACTGCCCCACGCCGGCCGACCTCCTCGCTCTGCCGTACGTCGAGTTCGTCCGGATCGAGCACCCGGTCGGCACGCACTTCGCGGCCGGTCCGGCCAACACCAGTCAAAGGGTCGGGCAGTTCATGGTCGTGGCGGACTCGGTCGAGCAGCTCACCGAACGCTTCGAGGACGTCAGACGTTGGTTCGACGAGCGCCTCTGGGTGCTTCCCGAGGAGCTGCCGACCAGAGGCAGGCGGGACTTCCAGCGGGAATGGCGGCCGACCGCCGACTTCAGGGACACTCTGTGGCGGTGACGGCCGTCCTGTTCCCGGCCGACAGGGGCCAGCGGGTGGTCGCGATGACGTCCTTCGTGCACAGCTTCGGCTCGGGACTGTTCATCGCGGCCGGCGCGCTCTTCTTCACCCGGGTCGTCGGCCTTCCCGCGCCGCAGGTGGCCGGCGGACTGTTCGCGGCGGCGATGACAGGGCTGGTCGCGGGTGTGTATGTCGGACACCTGGCGGACCGGTGGGGGCCGAAGCGCGTCCAGATCGGGGTGGCGGTCTGCGGAACGGTGGTGAACACCGGTCTGCTGCTGGTCGACACGTTCTGGACCTACCTTCTGGTCTCCATGCTGTCCGGTGCCGTGATCGCGGGGAGCTGGTCGACGCTGGCCCCGCTCGTGCGCGGTTTCGGCGGGCCTACACCGGCCGTCTTCCGCGGTTATCTGCGGTCTGTGGGCAATCTCGCGATAGCGCTCGGCGCGGTGGCGGCGGGCTTCGCCATCCAGTTGGACACCAGGGCGGCCTTCCTGACCGTCATGATCTGCCGATCGCTGACCTACCTGATCTCCGGGCTGATCCTCCTGTGGCTTCCGCCCTTCACCCTCGAAGGCTCCGGCAGCGCCGACCGCGGCTGGGCGGCTCTGCGTGACCGCACCTATCTGGCCGCGACCGTGATCAACGCGGTGATGTCCCTGCACTTCGCAGTCCCCACGTTCCTGCTCCCGCTGTGGATCGTGGATCACACCGCCGCTCCCCGATGGACGATCTCCGCGGTACTCGTCCTCAACACGATTCTGGTGGTCGTCCTCCAGGTCCGCATCAGCCGGAACGTCGCCGACGTGCCGTCTGCAGGACGCGCGATGCGCTGGGCGGGCACGGCCCTCTGGGTGGGCATGCTCCTGATGGCGCTGGCCGAGGGAATTCCGCCCTGGTCCGGTGTTCTCCTCCTGGCGGCAGGAGTGATCGCCTACACATTGGGAGAGATCTGGCACAGCGCTGCCTCAGCCGAGTACTCCTTCGGTCTCGCGCCGATTCACGCGCAGGGTCAGTACGCGGGAGTCTTCGGCCTGGGTCATGGGCTGGCCGAAGGGGTGTCACCAGCGGTCATGAGCGCCCTCCCCCTGGCCCTGGGCCTTCCCGGCTGGCTCCTGCTCGCCACACTGCTCCTCGCCGCCGGCCTGGCCTGCCACCCCCTCATGGCCCATGTCTCCCGCCCTGTCAGATGAACGGCAGTACGGCGAGCGTCATCTCGGCGACCGAGACGGAGTCGGGTCCAGACAATGTGGACAGCTCTCCTCGGCCGGCCCACCACCGAGACGGACAGAACTCGGCGCGAGCTTGGTCGGTCTTGGACCGGCGGATGGTGGCCTTCAGGCCATCGGCGGTGGCGGGCAGCGGCGTGTGGTGATGGGGGGCGCACCAGGCGGTGAAGGTCTCCCGGTGGCGGGCGCAGGCGCGGCTGGTGTTGTCGGCCGGACCACCGGCGACGCGGGCGCGGGCGGCGTCGCCGAGCTCCCGGTCGGCGGTGGTCGCCGCGATGATGTCCGCCGAGGCCGTGGTGTCAGGGGCCGGCCCCACCCGACAGGCCCTCCGCTCAGGACGGGCGCGGCCCTGCCAGGAGCTCGCCGACCTGGACGACCGCGAACTCGACCTGGCCCTGGCCCTCCTCCCAGTTGGCGACCAGCGTGCAGCCCTCGTCGGCGAGCAGGTCGCCGCCCGACCGCTCGGTCCGCAGGTACATCAGCCCCTCCTCACCTTCGGTGCAGAAGAAGCTCAGGTGGGCGAACAGCTCGGGCGGCGTGAGGCCGGCCAGCGCCTCCTGCCACTCCTCGGCCGCCTCCGCCTCGAGGGGGAGGAGGCTTTCGGGGCCCGTGCCGAGCGCGGTGGCGACCCGCATCGCGTCGAAGAGCGTGCCGTCCGAGACCAGCCGCGGGTAGCAGACAGTCCAGGTGTCGCGCAGACCGGGCGCGGCGAGGTCGTACCGCGCCAGCAGGGGAGCCAGGTCGCCGCCCAGGACGAGCCGGCCCGCGAAGCACGCCGCCGCGAGATCCGCCTCGAACTCCGGCGGCAGCCCGGCCTTGTCGAACTCGAAGACCGACCGGCTCGCGTCGAACTCCAGCAGCGGCTCGTCCAGGTCGAAGACCGGGCAGTCCCAGACGACCGGCTCGGCGCCGCGGAGGGCGGCCGGGTTCACCCAGGCGGTGTCCCGCGCGAAGCCGAGCTCGTTGATGAGGTTGCCGCCGAAGAACGTCGCATAGACGGCGTCGGCGTCGAAACTCGCCAGTGGACGGCCGAGCAGGATCTCAAAGGCGCCGGTCAGCTTTTCCAGCCACGGACCCGAAATGTTCGCGGAAACGGAGTTCATGCCGGGACCATATAGGTCGGGTCCGTCATTAGTCATGGACGCCGACTGTCGCCATCCAGAGCATCGGAAATCACCCACCCGCCTACTGACCGTGCCGCCTCCGGCAGCCCTGCCGGAGGCGGCGAGGTCGCATCAGGCGACGGCGGTCCCCTCGAGCTCGACCATCAGGTCGGGGATCGCCAGCCGTGTCACCCCGAGCATCGTGGTGGACGGTGCCACCCCGGCGGCGCCCAACCGCGACGCCAGCACGCCGTAGTGCTCGAAGAGCCGATCGACGTCGGTGGTGTAGACGTTGAGCCGGACGAGGTTCGCCAGGGACATGCCGGCCTCGCCGAGCACGGCCTCCAGGTTGTCGAGGCTCAGCGCCAACTGCACCGCCATGTCATCGGCATGCCGGGGCTTGCCGTCGCCGCTCATCGCGGTCTGCCCGGAGCAGTACAGGGTCCGGGTGTGCCCGGAGACGATCTCCCCCTGGTTGTACCCCATCTCCACCGACCACGCCCACGGGTTGACCGCTGTCCGCTCCATTGCCACATCAGCTCCATTCGATTCATCGGGAGTACGTACGTCCATCGGCTCGGTAGCCACCATCTCTGACGTCGCGTTGACAAACCTCCCAGCAAATCACGACATCCTGTGTCGTGTATTCCTCTAAGGTTTTCGTATGCGCGCCGACCGGCTGGTCTCACTGGTGCTGCTGCTGCGGCAGCACGGTCGGCTGTCCGCGACCGCGCTGGCCCGCGAGCTGGAGGTGTCCACCCGCACCGTGCTGCGCGACATCGAGGCGCTGTCCGCAGCCGGTGTCCCGGTCTACGCCGAACGCGGCCGGCACGGCGGTTTCGCGTTGTTGCCCGGTTTCCGGACCGAGCTCACCGGACTGAACCCCGACGAGGCCCTTGCCCTGCTGGTCGCCGGATCGCGGCGCGGCGCGCAGGCATTCGGCCTCGGCTCGGCGCTCGCTTCGGCGATGCTCAAGGTGGTTGACGCGCTACCCGAAAGCTATCGGGACACCGCGGCCGGCGCGGCCGAGCGATTGCTCATCGACCCGGAGGTCGACCTCCTCTCGCGCCGGCTGGTCGCCGAGGAGGTGCCTGACGCCATAGCGGCCGAGGTCCTGCGCGCGGTGTTCGCCGGACACAAGCTGCAGATCCACTACGCGGCTGTGGACCAGACCCCGAAGTGGCGCACGGTGGACCCGATCGGCCTGGTCACCATACGCGACCGGGGCTACTTGCTGGCCACGAGGTCCGGCGCGGACCGCACCTACCGGCTGTCCCGGATCTTGGCCGCCAAGGAGCTCCCCGAACCCGCACAGCGACCGGAACGGGTCGATCTGGACCGGGCCTGGCAGGAACGCAGCACGCGGTTTCGGACCGGCGGCGACCAAGTCACCGTGCTGGTACTGATGAACCCGGAGCGGCGGGAGGAGCTGCTGGGCACCGCGCTGGCCGTCCGCGCCGAAGAAGCCGACGCAGACGGCCGGCTGCGGCTGGAGGTGACCTTCCAAGATCCGAGACACGCCGAATGGGCGCTGTGGCAGCTCAGCACGGACGCGGAAGCCCTGGCCCCGCAGTGGCTGCGCACCTCCCTGCGCAACCGCGCCACCGCGCTCGCCACCCGCTACGGAGTCTCGTCCTGAGAGTCAGTAGCCTTCCGCGGGATCGCCCAGTCCGGCGCCCAGGTCCCGGCGGCGTCGTGGCCGGCCACTGTGGCGGCGAGGTGGGCGCGGAGGGTGGCCAGCGCGGGGTGCGGGTTGTCGCGGTGCCACAGGAGTGAGTGCGGGTAGACGGGCGTGGGGTCGGTCACCGGGATGCGGCGCAGGCCGTGGTCGGCGGGCCAGACGAGGCGGGTCTGCTCCCCCATGAAGGTGGCCAGGGCCGGAGTGTCGGCGACGGTGTCGAGGAGCGCGTCGGAGCCGAAGTTGGGGCCGGTCGCCTCGATGGTGAGGCCGAACTCGGCGACGAGGTCGTCGTAGTAGGCGGCCCACTCGGTGCCGGGGACGATGCCGGGCATCCAGATCCGGTGCCCGGCGAGCTGGGTCAGGGGCACCGACCGGGCGCCCGCCAGCGCGTGGGCGGGGCCGGTGAGGAGCTGGAGCGGCTCGTCGAGCACCCGGACGGCCTCGATGTCCTCGGGAAGGGGCCGGCCGGGCACGGCGACGGCGCGGAAGGACGCGTCGATCACGCCGGACCGAATGGCGGCGACGGCCGTCTCGATGTCGAACAGCATCACCACGTCGAGCTCGATCTCGGGGTGCGCGCGGTGGAAGCCGCGCATCAGGCCCGACGCCGCGCCGCGCGAGGCGATCATGTCGACGCGCAGCGGACGGCTGCCGGTGCGGACGGACGCGACCGCGCGCTCGGCGACCCGGAGCAGTTCCCGGGCGTGGGGCAGGAACGCCTGCCCGTCGATGGTGAGCTCGGCGCCGCGCGGAGTGCGGGTGAACAGCCGTACTCCGAGGTCGCGCTCCAACGCGGCGATGCGCTTGGAGACGGCCTGCTGGGTGACCGCCAGCTCGGCGGCGGCCTCCTGGAATTGCCCCGCGTCGGCGGCGGCGACGAAGGTCCGGACGGTGTCGAGGTCCATGCGGCCACCCTATGGGTACAACCGTTGGTTGTGGATGGGCGGCCTCACGGTTGTTTGATCCCCTGATACGGCGCGCGCTTTGATGCATGCGATCGCGGATCGGTTGTGCGGATGAGTGGCGAGGAGCGTCGGGCATGCGGAGCGGGAATCGGTTGGGGCGGCAGTTCGGGTGGCTCTGGGCAGCGTACGGGACCAGCGCGCTCGGTACGTGGATCGCCTTCGGCGCGTTCCCGCTGATCGCGGTCCAGGTGCTGCATGCCGGGCCGGCGGAGGTCGCGGCGTTGTCCTCCGTGGGGGCTTTGGTGGGCGCGGCCGTGGCGGTGCCGCTCGGCCCCTGGGTGGAGTTCCGCCGCAAGCGGCCGGTGCTGATCGGGACGGACCTGGTGCGGTCCGCGGCGCTGCTGACGATCCCCGCCGCGTTCGCGCTCGGCGTGCTCTCCTTCGTCCAGCTCCTGTTGGTCTCGGCCGTCGTCGCGGCGGCCGACATCACCTTCCGCGCCACCTCCGGCGCGTACCTGAAGACGCTGCTGCCGGCCGAGGACCTGCTCGTCGCCAACGCCCGGTTCGAGTCCACGACCTGGACGACCACGATCATCGGACCACCGCTGGGCGGTGCCGCGATCGGGTTCCTCGGTCCGGTGGCGACGGTGGTGGCCGACGCGGTCAGCTACCTGCTCTCGGCCCTGGGCATCCGCGCGGCGGGCGGTCAGGAGCCGCGGCCCGAGCGCCGGGAGGCCGCGCGCATGCGGGCCGGGGACCTGCTCGACGGTTGGCGCTACATCCTCGCCGACGCGACGCTGCGTCCGCTGTTCTTCAACACCGCCTTGTTCAACGGCCTGGTGATGGCCACCGACGCGCTGCTGGCCGTCCTGATGCTCGGCCAACTCGGGTTCGCACCGTGGCAGTACGGCCTCGCCTTCGCCGCGCCCGCGGTCGGCGGGCTGCTCGGTTCGCGGCTGGCCCGACCGCTCGTCGCCCGGTTCGGGCAGCACCGGGTCCTGGTCGCGGCCGGGGTGCTGCGCGCGATCTGGCCCATCGGGCTGGCCTTCCTGGGGCCGGGGACCGGAGGGCTGCTGCTGGTGATGGGCGTCGAGCTCGGGCTGATCTTCTGCTGCGGGGTCTTCAACCCCGTCTACGCCACCTACCGCCTCGAGCGCACCGCGACCGAGCGGGTCGTCCGCACGCTGTCCGCCTGGTCGGTGACGACCAAGGTCTCGACCGCGCTCCTGACGGCCGCATGGGGCGTGCTGGGCAGCCTGCTCGGCCCGCGCACGGCCATCGGCCTGGCCGGCGTGCTCCTGCTGGCGACCCCGCTGCTGCTCCCCCGGCGCGCCGCGACACCCCTCGCCGAGCCGGAGCCGGCACCGAGCCGCGCCTGACGGGCCGCCACGGCCGTCACGGCCGTCACCGCGATCGGGCCGCGCACCCCTGTCGGAGCGGTCCGCCCCTCCGCGTAGGGCTCGGAGATGAGCGCGACGGCCTTCACCGAGGCCGGTGGGGTCGCGGCGCGGCAGATCGTGGCTCACGTACCCAATGTGTAGTCGGCCCCGGCGCGCGGTCTCGCGTGTCAGGGCACCCTCATCACCCAAGGAGAGAAATGACCGTCACGCCCCCGGTGCTCGACCCCCGGACGGCCGCACTGCTCGTCCTGGATTACCAGCAGGGAATCCTGGCCTCGCTCCCCGGCCTGGCCGACCCGGAAGCGCTGCTGTCACGGGTGGCCGGCGCCATCGCCGACATGCGGGCGCACGGCGCCGCCATCGCCTACGTGCGAGTCGGATTCACCGCAGCCGACTGGGCGGCGATCCCGCCGGCCAACAAGACTTTCTCCTTCCTCGGCCGGCAGCGCCTCATGCACCACGCGGATCCCGCCACAGACTTCCACCATCGGCTCGCTCCCGAGCCCGGCGACATCACCGTCCGCAAGACCCGCTACGGCGCGCTGTCGACGACAGACCTGGACCGGCAACTGCGGGATCGCGGAATCACCACCCTGGTCATCGCCGGCATCACCACCAGCGGCGCCGTACTGTCCACCGTCACTGACGCCGCCGACCGCGACTACCGGCTCTACGTCCTCTCCGACGGCGTCACCGACCCGGACCCGCAAGCCCACCAGACCCTGATGACCAGCATTTTCCCGAGAGTGGCCCACATCGTCGACACCGCCGAACTGCGCTCGCTCCTGCACGAGAGCCATCCCGATCGGGCAAAGACCGGCAGGGCACAACCGTCAATGACGATCAGCGACCGTCAGGGGGATCGCTGTCAGCGGCCGGACCTCGGTTCTGACCGCTGACGGATCATGTGTCCGCCGAGACGGTCGGACGGGTCAGCTGTATGTGCGGTCTGTCCGCTGGGGAAAGACCGGCCCTCCTCCACCCCTCATCATTGCGTGCCCCAGCTCAGGACAGGGCCCTGACGCGGGCGGCCTGCTCTTCTTGGACTCTTCGGGCAGTACGCAGGAAGTCGAGGATGACGGCCAGTTCGTCCGGCCCGTACTCCTGCAGCGCCCGGGCACCCGCCTGGCCGACCGGGACGAAGATCTCGGCATCGGCCGAGCGGGCGGCGTCGGTCGCGGCGACCAGGACGCGGCGGCGGTTACCCGGATCGGTGGAACGGACCACCATGCCCGCGCGCTCCAGCCGGTCGATGACCGTGGTGGTGGCCGCCGGGCTGAGCTTCAGCGCGAGGCTGATCCGGCCCGCGGGCACCGGGCCGTCGGCCAGCACCACGTCGAGACAGCGCAGGTCGGTGCGGTTGAGGCCGAGCCGGGCGGCGGCCGCCTCGTCGAAAGCGTCAAAGCTCTGCTGCAGCTGCCGCAGCTCCAGGGCGATCTCCCCGAAAACATTATGTTTCGGCATTCGAATCTTTCTATTGTCGTATATTTCATTACTCGAAACGACGATATCATGTGCGGAGGCACCCCCATGCGCCCAACCATCCTCACCGCAACCACTCCCAGCACGCGAACCGGCGACAACACTCAGATCGAAGAACTCTTCGCCGACTTCCTGGCGGCCTGGACGCCGGGTGACGCCCAGGCGTTCGGCGCGCTGTTCACCGACGACTCCGAAGCCTGGACATGATCGAGTCGGCCGACCGCCGGCGCACCCTCCTGACGCGATGGGATTCAGCCCGGCCACCCGAGGAGCCGGCCTGGACCACACGGCCGACCAGCGCAAGCCCATCCGGTCACTCGGCCGGATTCACGCCGCCGCCCGCGACGGACCTCACCGACTTGCACCCCTCCCCTGGCGGGAATCTCCGGCCGGATACGACCAAACACCCCGGCATCAAGGATCCGCCGGTCCGACGCTGCTCCGCCGCGGCGACAGGCACCCCGGACGTTCCACGGCGGCGGAGAGCAGCTGATCACTGCCGTGGTAGCGTCGCCGTGGAAGCCCGTAAGCGCTTGCCCCGGACGAGATGTGCGCCGTACCCGGCCCGCAAAGACGACGCACTCGAAGGAGGCGTCATGGATTCGGGCATATCCCTGATCGATTTCACCGGAGTGACTCCGGAGCCTTGTGCGCTGGACGTCCGGTGGATTCACGGCTCACCGTCGGCCAAGCACAACACCGATCCGGACATCCAGGTCCACGCCTACGACGAGCACACGTTCATCCTGCGGCAGAACATGGCGATCAACTACGAGGCGCCGTTCCTGTTCCTGCTGTTCGGAAACGCGCGGGCGGTGTTGATCGACACCGGCGCCACGGCATCCGCCACGTTCTTCCCCTTGCGCCGGGTGGTCGACGAGCTCGTCGCCGGCTGGCTCGCCCGCCACCCCCGGGAGGATTACCACCTGCTGGTGCTGCACACCCACCCGCACGGCGACCACGTCGCGGGCGACGACCAGTTCGCCGGCCGCCCCGATACCACGGTGGTCGGCGCGGACCTGGTCACCGCCTGGGAGTATTTCGGGTTCAGCAAGGATCCCGACGCCGTGGCCCAGGTCGACCTGGGAGGCCGTGTGCTGGAGTGCCTGGCCACCCCGGGCCACCACGAGGCGGCGGTCACGTTCTACGACCGGTGGACCGGGTTCCTGCTCACTGGCGACACGGTCTACCCGGGCCGTCTCTACATCCAGGACTGGTCGGCCTTCGCCCGGAGCATCGACCGCCTGATCGACTTCTCCGACCGTCGGCCGGTCACCCACGTGCTCGGCTGCCACATCGAGATGACCAGGCAGCCAGGCGTGGACTACCCGATCCGCACCACCTACCAGCCCGACGAGCCCCCACTGCAGATGACCACCGGGCACCTGCACGAAATCCGTACGGCGATCAAGGAGATCGGCGACCGGCCCAGCCGGCGTGCCTACCCTCTCTTCATCCTCTGGCCGAACTCATGAGCCGCACGTCGCATCAAACCTCCTGCCCGATGCGACGTCGTCCCCGGCCGCGATACCTACGGGCCGGCTGATCGACCGGCCCGCCCCGAGTGGAGGGCCTTCACCACTCAGGCGGTGGGTACGGGGGCGGCGCGAGCGCAGGCCGCAGGCGGCGATGAGAGCGCCCAGCAGGGAGAAGCCGCCCGCTGTCAGGAACGCGACGCGGTCACCCCGACGGCGGGCCTGCGCCCATGGTTCGCCCCCCAGGCCCCGGCTCCCTGACCCGCGAGCGTGCGGAATGTTCCGTCATGAAATGATCGAGGGCCATGGAGATCATCGACAGTGGACGGTTCGTACCCGCGGCGGACGGGTCCGCCGACTACGCGGAGCACCTGCGGGTGCCCGCCCTCAGCTTCGGGACGTATTCCATCCCGGCCGGCGCGACAGACGGGCAGTCACCGCACAACGAAGACGAGATCTACGTTGTGACGAGCGGGCGCGGCTCCTTCACCTCCGGCGGCCAGACCGTCGAGGTCGGCCCCGGCACCACGCTCTTCGTCCCGGCCCGCGAGGAACACCGCTTCCATGACATCACCGAGGACCTGGTGACGCTGGTGTTCTTCGCCCCCGCATACACCGGGATCCCTCAGTCCTAGCGCCGGTCCCGTTTCAAGGACAGGCCCTGAGCAACCTGTGCGGTGGCGGCGGAAGGTCTCGGTGGACATCTCCAGGGCCTTGGATCTCCCGGCACAGGCCGCAGGCTCTCGGAGCCGGCCCGAAGGCCTTGCGCAGAGCGGCCAACGCCTTCGGACCGGCCCGGTCAGCCGTCGCTTGACCCCACAACGTGCCCGGATGCGGGGGCACGTTCGGGGAGGACCGCCGCTTCGATCGGTCCCCGCATGATCGCTTGGCGATCTGTGGCCACTGGTACTATTGCCACATTTCGTGAACTATCAGGTCTAACGGGGCAATAGTGACGACGGGGCCCGGTTTCCGCCCGCAGTATCCGACCCAGCCACCGCCGCCATGGCAGCAGGGCCAATGGCAGCAACCGCCGCCCCCACCCCCGCCCCCCAGACGCAGGACCGGACTGTGGGTGACGCTGGGCATCCTCTCCCTCGCCCTGGTCGTCGCCGCGGGCGCGGGAGTAGGGGTGGTCCTTCGGGACCGGGGCTCCGCCTCGGCGCTCGACCCACGTCCGACCGGATCGGCAGCCCCAGGGCCGACCGATCAGGGGCCGGTCGACCCCGACACGGTCGTGGTCACCGATGAGGAGATCTCCGCGCTGCTCAAGGCACACAGCGAGGCGCTGACGTCAGGTGACGCCAAGACGTTCACCTCGATCTTCGACCAGAAGAACGCCGCCCTGGTCCGCAACCAGGCGAGACTGTTCGCCAACCTGCGCAAGATGCCGCTGACCCAGATGTCCTATGAGACGCTGCGCCGCACGGGTCGCACGGAGGACAGCTTCGGACGCGGCGTGACGTTCACCCAGGACGTCGCATTCGTGCACCGCTTCACCCGCATCGATCTCCAGCCGGTATCGGAGTGGTACCGCTGGACCATCGAGAAGGCCTCGGCTGACGCGCCCCTGGTCGTCACCAAGGTGGGCGGCGCGCCCCCGTCGATCACGAGCGGCGAGGGCTCCAAGACCGTGTACTACCCCGGCCCGTGGGACATCTGGCCCGATGTCGCCGTGGTGAAGGCCGGCTCCAGCATCGTGCTGGCCAGGCCGCAGGAGGCCGCCCTCGCCAGGCGCATCGCGCCGGCCGTCGCCAAGGCCACCACTGCGGACCTGGCCTTCTGGCGGCGCAACGGCCCACCGGACGCCGCGGTGTCCACCGGGTTCGTGATCGCACTGGCCGAGGGCCAGGCCCAGCTGGGCAACCTGTTCCGCAGGCAGAAGGCGCACGAGGCGGGCGTGTCCATTCCGATGCCCAGCTGGGGAGCGGGCAACACCATCAGGATCGGCGGCAGCCGTATCGTGCTGGACACCACCTCGACCTTCTTCGACGACGGAGCGGGCATCCAGGAGGTCGCCCAGCACGAGATCGCCCACTCACTGGTCGCGACCCTCGACAGCGCCCAGTTCTCGCTGTTCGGCAAGGCCAACTGGATCGTCGAGGGCTTCGCCGACTACGCCGCCACCCGGCACCAGAGCGTCGCTCAGGTCCGCCGCCTCCCCGAAGGCAGGGCCTACCTGGCAGGGCGGCTGGCCAGACCGTTCGAGGGCAAGCTTCCCGATAACGTCTTCTGGGACTACGAGAACCTGATCAACGCCAACTACTTCATGGGCAACCTCGCCATGCGCTTCATCGCCAAGAAGTACGGCGAGCGCAAGCTGGCCGAGGGCGTGGCCGCGGCCTACCGGGCGCAGGGCGACAAGAGCGAGGCCGCGCTGTTCGAGGTGCTCGGTGTGAGCAAGGCGCAATTCGAGCGGCAGTGGGCGGCATACGTGCGCCGGCAGCTGGCGTGATGGGGGAACGCAGATGACCGACCAGCACAACGGCAACCCGTACGGCGGGCAGCCGGCTCCCGACCGGCTCCCGAACTGGGGACAGCCCGTCCAGGGCTCCCCCGGTCACGGTCGGCCACCGTCGGGCGGGCCCGCTCACGGCCCCGGTAACGGCCAGCCACCCCTCGGTCAACCGGCTCACGGCCCCGGGTACGGCCAGCCCTCCCCCGGTCAGCCCGTCTACGGACCGCCAGGTCAGGGAGGCCCTGCCTACGGCCGGCCAGGGCCGTGGACCCCCGGGCCACCGGGACCCGCGCCGCACCCCCAGGGATACCCGAGCGGCCCGCCGTACCCCTACCAACAGCCCCACCCGCAGCAGCCGGGCGGCTGGGACGCCCCGCCACCGCCACCGCCGCCGCAGCGCAAGAAGGGCCACACCGCGCTGTTCGTCGCGCTCGGCCTGGTGGTGCTGCTGGCCGTGGGTGCGGGCACCGCGTGGTTCGTCGCCGGCACCGGCCCGGGAGCCGGTCAGGACGGCGGGCAGAGCGTCGGCCCTGCGGCGGCGGAGCAGTGGTCGGTGCCGCTGGTCAACGCAGACAGCACCGACTTCACCTCGGGCCTGGCCTTCGCCGCCTGGCTGACCGACACCACGGTCGTCCGCGCGCAGAGGGACGGTCTGCTCGCCTACGATCTGAAGACCGGCAAGCGCGCCTGGGGCGTGCCCTCGCCGGGCGAGCAGCTCTGCGGGGCCACCGCCGAGCTGGCGGCGGGCAAGGGCGCGGTCGCGTACGGCAGCGCCCGCCTGTGCGACCACCTGGCCGGCGTGGACACGGCCAAGGGCCAGATCACCTGGAAGGTCAAGATCCCGGCCGAGAAGTCCACCCTGTCCGACATGCTCGCCGCGCCGAAGGTGATGAACGCGGCAGGCATGGCGGTGGTGGCGGTGGATGAGACCGTGTACGGCTACCGCCTGTCCGACGGCGCCCGGCAGTGGACCGCCGCGCCGCCTGAGGGCTGCCATCTCGATGACGTCAACGCGGCGGCCACCCGCGTGGTCCTCATCCTCGACTGCGCCTTCAACGGCACGAGCAACCGCGTGGAAGTACTCGACCCCGAGAGCGGCAGGCCGGTCAAGCGGTATCCGCTCGGCGAGCTCGGGCTGGGCCCCAAGGTCCTGTCGGCCGACCCGGTCATCGTGCACGTGGAGAAGGGCGGTCAGAGCACGTTCACCGCGTTCGACGACAACGGCGGCAAGGTCGACATCAGGACCGGCCATGTGGACCTGCTCGCCATGAACAAGGTCGCGTTCTTCGACGGCATGGCCGAACAGCGCCGCTACGCCGTACACGGTGACCGGTTGTATCTGGCGACCTTCCCCGAGAACGTGCCGGGCGAGCTGCGCTCGCGTAACACGGCGGTGAGCTTCGATCTCAAGACCGGCAAGCAGCTCTGGGAGTCGTCGGGCACCCAGAACACCAAGCTGACCTACATCCGCGCCGACGACAAGGGGCTGCTGGCCCTGGAGGTGGGCGACCGGCGGGACCTCGCGCCCCGGCTGGTGCGGCTCGACGCGGGCACCGGCAAGGCGACGGTGATTGCGGGGCTGCCGCAGGAGTTCGGCACCGAGGGGGACAACGCCCGGGTGTTCGAGCGCGGTGGCGCGGTCATCATCGTCCCGTGGACCTCGGTCGCCACTAAGAATGCGGTCAGCTACGTCACGACAGGAGCGAGCTGACCGCTCAGCGGTGGGTACGGGGCGACGGCTGACCGGGCGGCGGTCTCAGCGGCGGCGTTGGCGCAGCAGCTCCACGCCCACGTCGACGTACCCCTCGAACAGGCCGATCACGTCCTGCAGGCGGTCCCGGGCCGGACCGGGGCCCACCAGGGTCTCGCCGTCGTGCAGGGCGGCGATCAGCTTTCTGGCGCGCGCGTGGCCCGCCTCGAGCAGCGTCTCCAACCCGCCCGCCGCCTCCACCAGCAGCCTGCGGCTGCCCGGCTGCGGGATCACCCTGGCCAGTCCCCAGGAGTCGAGCTGCCGCACCGCGGTGCTCACCGCCCCTTTGCTCAGCCCCAGCTCGGCGGCGATCGCATCGAGGGTGTCCGGCCGGTCGGTGATCAGCAGCAGTCCGTAGACGCGGCCGGTGGCGTGCGGCAGGTGCCACGAGGCGAGTAGATCACCCACCGAGGTGACGAACGCGGCCCGTCGCTCGGCGTTCACGCTGTCCCCCTCGTCTGGAGGCTTGTGTGGAGGAAGGTCTCGACTGCGGCGTTGACCGCCTCGGGCGCGTCCTGGTTGGCGATGTGCCCGGCTCCGGGCACGACGATCTCTTCGACCCCCTCGGCCGCGGCCCATCTCGGCATGGCCGTGGCGATGTTCCCGGTACGGTCCCGGCCCCCGCGGACCAGGCAGAGCGGCACGGGAGTGCGATAACCCGGATCCGGGTCGAGGAAGCCCACGGTCGCCCGCCACACCTCCACGAACTCCCCTTTTGTGAGCTGGGAGAACGCCCTGCGCGCATCGGCCCTGGCCGCCGGGGTGACCGCGGAGGCTCCGGCCATCAGCTCGGGGAGCCGCCCGGCCGGGATCACCGACAGGGAAGGCGCCGCCACCTTCAGCAGCAGGCGCTCCCCGGCGGACAGGGGCCCGGTGTTCCAGGTCGAGCCGACGACCACCAGTGCCCGGCACAGCTCGGGATGTCGCCGGACCAGCGCCTGGCTCAGGTTGCCGCCCAGCGACTGACCCACCAGCACCGGCCGGTCGAGCCGCAGGTGCTCGACGAGCGCGAGCAGGTCCGCCGTCGCCCGCTCGGCGGTGAACGGCGCACTGGCCGGTCGAGAGAGCCCGTGGCCGCGCAGATCCCAGGTGACGACCCGGTACCCGAGTGCCCGCAAGTGGTCCCGTTGGGCGTCGAACATCACGTGATCGGCCCCGGCGCCGTGCGAGAACACCACCGGAACGCCGTCACCGCCACTGTCGGCGTATCGAAGGTCACAGCCGTCCACACCGAGGGACAAATTTAGCATTTACTGAATATAGCGAATCTGAGCGTAGATCCGACCGTATGAGGTGCCGTAAGAAGCTGGTCGCCGGGCCCTGGGGGAATCCAGCAACAGCGATCGGCGCTGAGAAGGATCATGGTGGATGGCCTGATCATCCGCTGGCCGGCTCGGCCTTTCCGGCGGTCCGCTCGTCGTGCTCGCGTAGCATCCGCAGGTCGGTGGCGGGTGAGGGGTGCCGGCCCGGCGCCGGTGGCCGCGGGGCGGGGAGGCGCACGCCGTACCGAGAAGGAGCGGAAGGGTCAGGGCGGCGCCGACACGCAGGCGAGAACGCCGATCGATGGAGGCCATGCGGAAACCCCGTCCTGGCCTACTACCCACCGTCGTGGACGGTTGAGAGCCTAGAAGATCGAAATGCTGTGGCAGTGGTGGGCCAGGAACGATCGCAGGCCCGGCTCGACGGCCACGGTCACCGGGCCGGCGAGAAGGAGGACGACGGCGGCGAGCCCGGCGAGACGTTCCCGGCGCCCGAGGGGGGCGGCCGGGTTGAGCATGCGCCTGACCCGGGTGAGCGCCGTCTCGCCGCCGGCTCCGAGGGCGAAGGCGGGGGCGCGTCCGGTGGCCAGCCGTACCAGGGCGGAGGCGATGTGGATGCGGCGGTGACGACGGGCCGCGATGTCATCGGCGAGGAGCTCGATCAGCCGCGCGACCTCGCCTTTCGCCCGGGCGAACAGCGGCAGGCGGGGGAAGGCCCGGGCGAAGGCTTCGGTGACGGTCAGCACCAGGTGGTGCCGTCCCCGCAGATGGGCCTGCTCGTGGGCCAGGACCGCGGCCACCTCTTCGTCGGCCAGGGAGCGGAGGGCCGCGGTGGTGATGACCGTCCTGCCGCCCCTGCCGGGAAGGCAGTAGGCGGCGGCCTCGTCGTGATCCAGTACGGTCGCGCCCAGCTCGCCGTCGTGGCGGCCGAGAATGGTCAGCATGTCCGCGTGCCGCCGCCGTTCCCTGCGGGCCCTGACGAGAACGGCCGCCCCGCAGTAGGCGACTCTGGCCACGACCAGGGCGGCGCCGGACAGGGCGACGCCCGCGCCCGAGAAACTGAGGTCCGCTTCGACGGAAAGCATGGCCGCGCACACTTCGAAGAACTCGGCCAGCCCATGGCCGATCACGTCGGCGGGGATCACGGCCGCCAGCGCGGAAAGGGGCACGGAGGCGATCACGGAGACGCAGGCGGCCAGCCACACCGAGATCGCGAGACGAGGAGCGCGCTCAGCCCATTCGCCCCGCTTCAGCAGCCGGGGAAGCGAGACCACGGCCACCACGGCGTACACCACCAGGATGACGGCGGCCATCATGCGCGGCCCCGAGGCGGAAACACCTTGAGCGCGGCATCGAGCGCGTCGGCCTCCTGAGGAGTCAGCTGCTCAAGGAAGTGGACGAGCGTGGCCGCCTGGTTGCCGCTGGAGGCCAGCGTGGCGCGCATCAGTTCGGCGGTGTACGCCTCCTTGGTCGCGACCACCTCATAGATATAGGCCCGGCCGACCGGTTTGCGGCGGAGCAGACCCTTGGTGTGCAGCTTGTCCATCACCGTCATGACGGTGGTGTAGGCGATGGTCCGCTCGCGGCGCAGGTCTTCGAGGACGTCCCGCACCGAGGCGGGCCGACGATAGGACCACAGGCGGTCCATGATCGCGGACTCCAGATCTCCCAGAGGGCGCATCGTACGGAACTCCCAACTACCTGCGGAATACCGTGATACTACCGGCCGCCGTAGATGCTCAGCCATCGGTCAGCCCCACCCCATGCGATGACACAGGCATATGACCACAGGCGTGACGTCACAGCCCCCACCGCCGCATGACACATGCCACCCCCTTCAACGTGAAGCGCACTTCAAGTCAAGCGGGTGGCCGTGGCCGGGCGGAGCGGACGAAGCGCCAGAAGTCCGGGCAGTCCACCAGCGGGTCGTGCAGGCAGACGGAGGCATGCAGAAGACTGTCGCGCATGAGGGCGAGCTGGGCGATGCGCTCCTCCAGGTCGGCCGCCTTGGCTTGGAGGCGTTCACGCAGCGCGCTGTCGGCAGGCTTGGCGGAGAGGAGCTCGGCGATCTCCGCGAGAGTGAATCCGGCGTTGCGCGCGGAGGTGACCAGCGCCAGGCGGTCCACTGTCGCCGGGTCATACCTGCGACGCAGCCCGTTACGGCCTGCCGCGCTGATGAGCCCCTTCTGCTCGTAGAAGCGCAGCGCCGAGGGCGCCAGCCCCGAGCGCTCGGCCACTTCGGCGATGTCCAGCATGTCCTCGTCCACGATCCCCCCTTGACTTGAAGTGCGCTTCAAGTTGAAGGATACGTCGCATGATGAACAACACGCGCGACCGCGCCCGCACTCTGGGCCTCAACCACGTCAACCTGGTCGTCGCCGACGTCGACCGCTCGGTCCGCTTCTACACCGACAGCCTCGGCATGAAGATCGCCGGTGTCACCCCGGAGATCACCTTCCTTACCACCCCCGGCACCGGTGACCAGCTCGCGGTGCAACAGGCCGGCGGGGGCCTCGACCGCGCCACCGGCAAGGCCCGGACCGCGGGCGACTCTGGGGGCGTGGACCACATCGGCTTCGACGTCACCGACGCCGCGACGCTCCAGACGCTGATTGATCAGGTCCAGGGCGGCGGCGGCGCGCTGCTCATGCAGTTCCCCGACGAGAACGGCCTGCCCACCGCCTTCGTCACCGACCCCGACGGCTACGTGCTCCAGCTCACCGCCCGCCGCACCTGACCTGCCACCTCACCCCGGCAGACCCGGACGGGGTGCTCCTGTCACAGGCTCACGCCCCGTCCTCTCCTGGCCGCGCCTCCAGGTAGCCGCGCCGGCGGGCCGGCACGGATCCGGCCGGCGCGTCCGCCGGGACCTTCGGGCGCCGGCGGTGTTCAGCTCCCGCAGGATCGCCACCGCCTTCAGCGGGCCGGTGGCCGTGGACGACTTCTGAGCGGGCGAACTCAACCGGTAAGAAGACGCAGACGGAGGGTGAGGCGACCGGTTTCATTGTCCCGTCAACGATTCGACCATCAGACGGGGAAATCCACATGTCGTCCGTACACCGCCTTGTCGCCACCCTGGCGATCATCTCAGCCGGCCTCATGGCCGCCGCTGCCCTCACGATTCCCGCGCAGGCGGCGGCCGGCGCGTCCGTGCACGTCAGCGGGCGCACGCTGTTCATCGTCGGCACCTCCAGCGGCGAGACGGTCAACATCGGGGTGTTCCAGGGCAAGATCACCGTTGACTCCACGTCCGGGGTGAGCGCGGGAGCCGGCTGTACGCAGTCCGGCGCCAACGTGGCCCAGTGCGTGGGGGTCGGGAGCGGAATCCAGTTCATCGACGCGTCGCTGCTCGGGGGCAACGACACTGTCACCAACTCCACGTCGTTGCAGTCGTCGATCCTCGGCGGCGCGGGTCTGGACACCCTGAACGGCGGCTCGGGCCGGGACGGCCTCAACGGCGGCTCCGAGGACGACACCCTGATCGGCAACGGCGGTCTCGACGTCGCCAACGGCGTCGGCGGATTCGACGTCTGCAACGCCGAGACCGAGAACGGCTGCGAGGCCTGACGAGGAACGGCCACCCGGCACCGCGTGTGCCGGGTGGCCATCAGACCAGCTGTGGACCGGCCCGCCCTCTGCTGCCGCGCATCCGCGACCGGCAGGAACTGATCTTCTACCGGCCGGACGAGCGCACCCGTTTGGTTTCTGGATGAGTTTGGGTGTTCAGTGCGTAACAGGGCCTGAGAAGGTCAGGTAGGGATGTTCCGCATTCACCCACCTGCGGTCCAGCCGCACCCCTGTAGCCAACTCGATGCCCGTCAAGAAGCCCGCCTGCCAGTCCCAGTTGTCGTCTCCCCCAGTCCAGGCGGTGTCCTCGTAGTCGAGGAAGAAGCCGTTGATCGCCGTCAATTCCGGCCACCATGTCTCGATCCCGCAGCAGCGCCCGTGACGGCTCAGGGCTCCCGAAGACATCCCGCAGTGCTAAGCCGTCAGGCGAGCAGCCCCCTGCCGGCCGATCTCGGATGATCGGCCGCCGGGCTGTCATCGGTGCTGAGCAGGAAGCGCCCCTACGGGCGTGACGGTGTGCGCTCCGGAACCCGCGCAACGCCAGTCGGCCGCTCCGCGTTCCAGGTCGGCGTGCAGGCCCAGGCGGCGCATCTGGCACAACCGCCGCACCGGCCACCCGATCACTGATCGCCTGCGACCGCTGACTGAGCGTGCCAGAGGGCGGCAAGCTGCCGGGTGGCCAGCCGGGACGGTACGGCGCGCAGCAACGCGTCGCGTAGCCACGCGGCGACGCCGGTCCGGGAGGTCAGCCGCGATTGCCGGGACGCCGCCTGCATGATGCGGTTGGCGCGGGGCCTGCGCTCGGCGTCGTAGCGCTGGAGCCGCTGGGCGGCCTCCGCCGGCTCGGCGCCGCTCAGGTGGCGGGTCAGTGCGGCCGCGTCTTCGAAGGCCTGGCTGGCGCCCTGGCCGAGGTCGGGTGGCATGGCGTGCGCGGCGTCGCCGAGGAGCGCGATCCTGCCGGCCGCGAACGAGGGAAGGGGTTCGGCCAGGCGGGCGATCGGGTCGACGTAGATGTCGGAAGGCGGGGTGGCCTCGATCAGTGCCGTGACGAGGGGGTGCCAGTCGGCCATCAGGGACAGCATCTGTCGGCGCGCCTCGTCGGCGCCGGGCGGTGTCCCGTGCAGGACGGAGTCGGTGAACCAGTACAGGCGGTGCTCGCCGACGGGGAACAGGCCGAACATCGCCCCGCTGCGGCGGTCGACCAACTGGCTGGCGAGCAGGTCTGTCACCAGGCCGGGCGGGCGGGGCAGCATGCCGCGCAGGTCCATCCGGCCGGTCCGCCGTAGCCCAGGGTGGCCGGGAATGAGCTGTTCGCGCAGCTTGCTACCGATGCCGTCGGCCGCGATCACGGCGTCCGCTCTCGCGACGGGGTTGCCGCCGCTGATCACTGTCACCCCGGCGAGGTCGGGCTCCAGGCGCTCGACCGGGGTCGCGGTTCGCACCAGGTCGGCGGGCAGCGGGGCGCGCAGCGCCCGGTGCAGTTCCGCCCGGTCGATGATGGCGGGCGTCCCGACCTCCTGCTGCACCTGGACCGCATCGGTGACCAGCAGCGGCCGTCCGCGCCGGTCCCGCAATCCCGCGCGGGCGGCATGCATGACGTGCCCGCGGAAGCCTTCGGCCAGTCCCAGCGTCTCCAGCGCGCGGAGCCCGTTGGGCATGACCACGATCCCGGCGCCCACTTCCCGGAGCTCGGCTCCCCGCTCGAAGACTGTCACCTCGTGGCCCAGGCGATGCAGCCCCACAGCGGCCGCCACTCCCCCGAGCCCGGCGCCGACCACCACGATCCTCATGAGACCACCTCGCGATTCACTACGATCGTACTAGTACAGCTATTGGATATCATGGCCGCATGCCGCCCACCAATCCGGCCCGTCGCCGGGCCCTGATCGACACCGCTATCGAACTGCTGGCGTCATCGGGCGTGCACGGACTGACCCACCGCGCGGTGGAGAAAGAAAGCGGACTTCCGCCGGGAACGGCCTCGAACTACTTCCGCAGCCGGGAAGCGCTGTTGGTGGCCGCGGCCGAGCGCATCGCCGAGCTGCATCACGCCGACACCGACCGGGCCGTCGAGCAGCCCGCGACGCTGGTCGACCTGCTGACGGAATCGCTGCTCGCAGCGGCAACCACACTGCGCAACCGCTATCTGGCAGTCTTCGAACTTCAACTGGAGGCCGTGCGCCGGCCGGTGCTCGCCTCGACGCTCGCGGGCCTGCAGGACACGTCATTGCAGATCACCGCCGGGCACCACGACACACTCGGCCTCACCATCCCGCGCGAGAAAATCCCCACACTGATCGCGCTCTACGGGGGTGCGCTGTTCACCCTGGTCACCGCGCCACCAGGGAGCGTCAGCAGGGACGTGGTCCAGAACGTGGTCCAGGTCATCGTGTACGGCTGCGCCCTACACGATGACAGTCCTGAAACGGCGCAGCAGGACCGCTGAACCTACACCGCCCGGGCGTGATCCCCGTGTCACGCTCCGCCCTTCGGGGTACGGGGCAGGGTTCAGCAGTTCTTGTAAGCGGTGCCCCTGGTGCCATCTCGGCAAGCGCCGCTGGGAGCGCGCGCTCGCCGGATTCGAGCACCGCGAAGCCGTACACGTCCGCTGGCGCAGCTTCGAACTCGATCCCCACGCCTCCCGCGAGGCCCGGCCGACCATCCCGCAACGCATGCGGCAGGACCTCGGCCTCTCAGCCCGCCAAGCGGCCGAAGGGGCGGCCGGGCTGACCGCTCTCGCCGCCGGCCTGGGTCTGACGTATCGCCTGGAGCCGGCCCGGCCGGTCAACAGCTTGACGCGCACCGCCTGCCGCACGCGGCCGTCGAGCGGAGCCGAAGCGCGCCGCCGCGGCGTGAGCGGCGTGCCGTCCTTCGTCATCGCGGACGGAGATGTCGTCTCGGGCGCGCAGTCCCCACAGGCGCTCCTTGAAGAGCTCCGCCTGGCCTGGCGCCGAGCGACCGCGATCGTCCTGACCGGCCACCCCGCTCGCGCGGTCGTCGATGGGCGGGAGCTCTCGTTCTGCACCCCCACCGGCCTGAAGACGCTTCTGAAGGCCCGCGCCGCCGCGGCCGGAGTGAGCTTCCAGCTCTGCCATGCGCGGGGCCTGCGACGGGTGCCGACCATCACCGGCCTGGACGCCGCCTTCCCCGACTCCCCTTGACCGGGCCACGGTCCCACGAAAAGGAGACCGTGCCACAGCGCTGAAACGCCGGGCCCTTGACTTCTCGCCTGTCAGCAAGGCTGAGCGGTGTTGATGCCGTGGACAGCCGCAGCCTCAAGCGGCTTGTCGCGTCCTATCCGACCTTGAGGGCCAGCTTCCCGACATAGTGATCGTTCAGAGCGTGATGCGCGTCCTTGACTTGACCCAACGGGAAGGTCCGGGCGACGTGGACCTCGAAGGAGCTCGACGCGATGATCGCGTTCAGCCGATCGGTGGCGGCGCGGCTTCGATCCCCGTCATAGTAGGACACCGTCGCGCCCGGCGAGGATGCAGGCATGGGCAGGACGCCGTTCGGCCAGGCGATCCGCCCCGAACTCCTGATCGCGCGGAGGGACCGTTCCGCAGTCTCGCCTCCCGCGGTGACCAGAGCCGCATCGAGCCCGCCTGGCGCGAACTCGGATGCCGCGGCCAGCACATCGTCTTTGCGGCCGTCGATGGCCTCGTCGGCGCCCAGCCGCCGGGCCAAGGCGACACCGTCGTCACCAGAGGCCACGGCCAACACGCGGATACCGCTGTGCCGCGCCAGCTGTACGGCCAGGTGCCCGATACCCCCGCTGGCCCCGAAGACCATGAGCGTCTGGTCCGGCCGCAGGTCGAGCAGGTCGAGGCCGCTCAGTGCGGTCAGGGCATCCCAAGCCATCGCTCCGGCCTGCTCGGTCGGCATCCGGTCGGGTACGCGCGCCACGAACTCCGCCTCAACGAGGCCGTACTCGGCGTAGAAGCCACCCCGCGGCACCGGCATCGTCGCAGCGTAGACACGCTCGCCCACGTCGAACCGGGTGACGTTGCGGCCGACCGCGGCCACCGTGCCCGCCGCGTCCCAGCCGAGGACATAGGGGAAGGCCGACGCGACGCCGAAAGCGCCGTCGTAGTCCCCCTCCCGCTCGACCGCGTCCCAGGACCCGACCCCTGCGAATTCCACCCGGATGAGGACGTCGTCATCGCCGACCTCCGGGAGCGGTATCGGGCGTGACGAGAGTTCGTCGACGCCGCCGAACCGGTCAAGGACGACCGCGTTCATCTGCGGCACCACGATCGCGCCGTCCGCTGTGCGCTCAGCCCTGCTGTCCATCGACTCCCCTTCGTTACTTGAGTGAATCAAGGATTCATTGGACCACATTTGCTTGAGTGAATCAAGTAACTCCTCTAGACTGGCACCATGGCGCTGCCAAACGGACCCGTAACCACCTCCTCCAAGGCCGAGGCTGTTCTGTTCGACCTGGTCGACGTGTACGACCGCGCCTACGAGGCGGCGGCGGCGGAGCTGTCGCTCAGCTCGGCGCAGGCATGTGTGCTCGGGCGGCTCGACGAGCGACGCGGCATGGGCGCCTTGGCCGAGGAGCTCGGCTGCGACGCCTCCAACATCACCCAGATCGTGGCGCGGCTCGAAGGGCTCGGCCTCGTGGCCCGCGAACCGAATCCCCAGGACCGCCGGGCACGACTCGTCGCGCGGACCCCCCGAGGAGACGAGATCAACCACCGGTTCGCAGAAGCCTTCGCTTTCGCCCGCACGGCGGTCGGACGACTTTCACCCGACGAGCAGGACCAGTTGACGGCGCTGCTGCGAAAGGCGCTGGGCTGACACCGGAGCCGGTGACGGCCGACGGGAAGATCATCCAGCGTTACTCCAGGCTGGATCTCCGAGATTCCGCATCCCAGGGCCTCGGAGAGGCTCCAGCCTGCTCCCGCGATTACGAACATGATCGGCTCATGGCCGCTCCTGGCCGAATCTCGGCTGGACCCGGGGGTGAATACCGGTTGGAGGCGGGTCAGGCAATTGTTGCGGGCAGTCTGGTGCAGAGGCGTTGGGTGGTGTACGGGCGCCAGGTGGGCCGGCCGGCGAGGGCGAGACGGGGCAGGCGGGTGGCGAGGACGGTGAGGGCGGTGGCGAGCTCGATTCGGGCCAGTTGGTTGCCGATGCAGGAGTGGACGCCTTCGCCGAAGGCGATGTGTCGTGTCCGGCCGGTGCGCCCGGGGTCGAAGGTGTCGGCGTGGGGGAAGGCGGTCTCGTCGCGATCTGGGCCCAGTCGGTGGGGGTGGTCTTGGGGTAGAGCGGCGCGAAGATACGCGCCGGCATCGCGGCGAGCTGATCGAAGTCCTCGTCGGGGATCCCGAACACGGTGGCCGCAGCGCGCTGGGTGAAGGGCAGGGAGTACTCAGCGTGCAGGTCGGCGCTGCCCTCGGCGGCCAGCCTTGTGGCCAGTTGCTCGGCCAAGTTTTCGGCTGTCCGCCTCATCCGCTCACCGGCCCGGGCGAGCAGGCGTCGGTCGAACGCGACCCCGGCCACGCGCCGCAGCGCGCCGTGACGTGGGGCCACAGCCTTGACCATGGTCTGGTTGAAGGTGTGCAGGGCGAAGGAACGGGAGTCATCGACAGGCGCGGTCCGCAGATCCGGATCCCGCAGGTGCACCGCGTCCTCGTAACGGGAGAGGTAGACGGTGCCGTCCGGATCGGTGTGCACGGGCCGGTTGGAACGCAGCCAGGCGTAGAAGGGATACGGGTCCTGGAGGTTGTTCGGTTGCGCGAGGATGTCGAACAAGTCCAGATCCGACGATCCGAGTGTCCGGACCACCGACGCGGGTCCGGTGCTCTCCACCCCCGCGGCGGTGTTCCTGGACTCGGACGCTTCGCTGACCATGACAGACCTCCTCCAGATAAAGGTCGTTTACTCCGGCCGCCTTGCTACCGTCTTCCGGCTCGTCGTAGCGGGAGTACCTCCGGAAGGGCCGCGTCCATCCGAAGCGGAATCAAGGCCCGGTCAGGCAGCGACAAGACTCCTGGTCGGGGCATCGGATCTTGGTCGACCGCTGTCTCACCGGCAGCTTCCTCTCCGGCTGAACGTCGGTGTCGGCCCGCAGGCCAGCGAGAGGATCTCTAACCTGCGGTGTTCCGGCTGAAGCGGTACGACCGGCGCGTGACGGGCGCTGCTGCCGCAAGAGGTTCTCGAAAACAGGTGGCAGAGGATGTCGACAACGGCCTGGCGGCTCCGTCTTAGGGTGGATGCGGCCACCGTGGCCGTACGACACCGAGGAGACCCAGCATGACGATCCAGCGGATGGACAACGTCCTCATCGTTGTCGACGACCTCGACGCCGTTATTGCGTTCTTCGTCGAACTTGGCATGGAGCTGGAGGGCAAGGGGCCGATCGAGGGACGTTGGGTGGAGCGTGTCATCGGGCTCGACGACGTCCGACAGGACATCGCCATGCTGCGGACGCCGGACGGCCACGGCCGGATCGAGCTGGCGATGTTCCACACACCGAAGGCGATCAGTGCCGAGCCGAAGGACGCGCCGACGAACACGCTGGGCATCCGTCGCATCATGTTCGCCGTCGACGACATCGAGGACGTCGTTTCCCGCCTGCGCACTCACGGCGCCGAACTCGTCGGCGAGCTGGCGCAGTACGAGAACAGCTACCGGCTCTGCTACGTCCGCGGCCCCGAGGGCATCATCGTCGGACTGGCCGAGCAGCTCAGCTGAAGGCTGCCGAGGGGACCGCGCACGCAGGACCATCCGGGCACCCGCGCCCGGGAACTGCACCGGACGCCGCGTTTCCCGGGTCGCTCTGCCCGGTAGGACTCTTACGTCAACCCGGCCGGGAACTCCCGGTCACTCACAGCTCCCCAGCCTCTGATGACACGGACCCGAGCGCAGGGCCGGTGCGACTGCGCCCTTATCGTGAGATCATCCACTGCCATGGCAGGAGTGACGGGCGGCGGGCGTCAACGAAGTGACCCTGAACCAGGTGACACACACCCCAGGCACACCGGCATGGCACAGCGCTTGAAATGGGGCGTCCCTGTCGCCGTGAACCTCGTGCTGGGCTCCGTCGCTGTCATCCCGTTGTGGGGCCTGGGGCTCTTCGCGGTGAACTTCCCGCTCGCAGCGATAGGGCTTACGCAGAGAGAACCGACAGAGAATGACGGCGTTTTTCCTTGGCTGGTGCTCCTTGTGCCACTGCTGAGTGCACTCGTGGCCGTGTGGTGGCTGATCAACGTACTGGTGCGCCACAGGACCCGCCAGGCCGCACGCCCCTTCTGGCTGGTCAGTTCCGCGGTGGTCCTGCTGCCCACGATCACATCCATGGTGCTCGTGTCGATCCTGTGAGACACGCGGGCAGGCTCGACCTCGTCAGTGCGCCCGACGCCTACTGCCTCTTTCCTGCGCACTCGGTCTGCGCCCCATCAGGAACAGCCTCAACGATTGATGACGGATTTGGTCCCCCACGGAGCTCCCACCGAATAGCGATCTTGACCGACACTGTCCCAGCAGGAGCTCCGCGCATATTCCGGCGGTCTTGACGCGCTCACACCGTGTCTAACCACACGGCATTGGGTCTAGGGGTTGTAGACGGCAGAGCTGCCGTAGAGCTTGTTGGTGAACGCCGAGATGTAGGAGGCCGTGTTCGCCGCGGTGAGGTTGTAGGTGAGAAAGACGCCGTACCCCTCGTTGACCGTGCGCTGGGCGAGGCTCGCGGCGGTGGACGGACTGGTCGCGGTGAACGACACGGCGGCCGGGGAGAGACGGGACCTGGAGCTCGGACCGCTCGGCACGGCCCAGGTGCCGTAGTACGGGTTCCAGGCGTAGTCGAAGGTGTTGGCGATGCTCACCCCGTTGTAGGTCAGGCGGCCCGAGGCCGGGCCGATGTCGTACAGCGTGATGAGCTTGTCCGGCAGCTTCCGGCGCAGGGCCGAGACCAGGTAGACGAACGAGAAGTCGTTCGGCTGGCCGGTGCCGTTGTTGCCGTACTCGGCGTACTCGTCGTCGAAGTCGATGCCGTCGAGTCCGTACGTCGTCACCGCGTCGGCCAGCTCCTGGGCGAACGCGTCAGCGGCCTGCTGGGACGGGAAGTTCGCGAAGCCGGCGCCCTGATGGTTGCCGAGGACGGACAGCAGGACCTTGATGCCCTTCTGCTGCAGCGGGCGGACCTCGGTCGCCACGTTGTCGAGCACGTTCTGCACGTTCTCGTTGAAGTGCAGGTAGGCGTCCGTCCCGTTGTAGTTGATGTTGGCCGCAAAGATGACCGCGATGTCGAACACCTGCGCACCGCCCTTGGCGAGCGTGTACTTCGCGGCGTTCGTCATGCTCTCGTTGTTGACCTCGATGTAGACGACCGAGATCGGTCCGCTCTTCGCGCGTGGGCGCCGCTCGGCGTGCGCCGTGGCGGGCAACGCGACACCGGCGGTGGCCGCGGCCAGGACTGACAGCAGGGTCCTTCTCCGCATCAGCGGTGCACTCATCGATCGACTCCTCGTCACAGGGGGGCGGTCTGCTATAGCGGTTAAGTCCAGCTCGCCACCTGATAGAAAGCCAGGTGGGAAATGGAGATAAATCGGTATAGCGCATCGATCATCGGTAGCCCAGGGCCCGCTGTCAAGGTCTCGTCAGCGCAAGGCGACGATCCCGGTCCGGCCGGCCACCTCCTTCACTTCCACCTACATCTCGGCCTCGATGCCGGCCGGGACGGCGTTCTTGCGGCGGGCCTTGCCCATGATGAGCCGCAGCGGGACCTCGACCTCGCCGAGACCCCCAGCCATCTCGACAGAACCAATTTAAAATGAGCTACCCCGTTTACTGGACAATCCCCGCACGCTATGGCCAGCAGTCGAGCGAATATCCAGTGGCCGGAGAAATACAGGATGAAAATTGAGATGTCTATCTCGTTGCGCGAAGCGGCATTTCATGCCCTTGCCGGTGGAGTCGACCTGCTGCCGACCCTGCTGACCTGGGGTGGAACATCTTGGACGGCGGAGCGAGTGCGTGACTTCAGCCAGCGAAGGCGGCCGTTTCGACTTTTCCGGCGAATGCGGGCGACGCGTGTGGGGACAGACGTTTACGGCAGGCCGTTAGAGTCAACTCCATGGAATGGAATTTTCAGGCGGCCGAAGACCTCGCAGCTGCATTGCGTGCCGGTGAGGTGAGCTCGGCGGAACTGACCGACGAGGCGATCGCCCGTATCGAGCGGGACGACAAGGTGATCAACGCTATCTGCGTGCCGGACTTCGACCGTGCGCGGGCCGCCGCGCGCGGTGCTGACCAGGCACGCGCGCGCGGTGAGGACCGGCCGCTGCTCGGCATTCCGGTGACGGTCAAGGAGTCGTACAACATCGCCGGACTGCCCACCACCTGGGGCATGCCGCCGCACCGGAACTACATGCCGGCCGAGGACGCGGTACAGGTGTCACGACTCAAGGCCGCGGGCGCGGTGGTGCTCGGCAAGACCAATGTGCCGTTGGGGCTGCAAGATATACAGAGCTTCAACGAGATCTACGGCACCACCACCAACCCGTGGGATCACGGTCGCACGCCGGGCGGATCCTCCGGCGGGTCGGCGGCGGCCCTGGCGTCCGGGTTCGGCGCGCTGTCCATCGGCTCCGACATCGCCGGCTCGCTGCGCACCCCCGCGCATTTCTGCGGCGTCTACGCGCACAAACCGACGCTCGGACTGGCGGCGAACCGCGGTATGGTCCCGCCGTCCGAGCCGGCATTGCCGACCGACCTCGACCTCGCCGTCGTCGGTCCGATGGCGCGCACCGCCCGCGACCTCGCGCTCCTGCTCGACGTCATGGCCGGACCGGACCCGCTGACGCTCGGCATGGCGCACCGTTTGGCACTGCCGCCCGCCCGCCACGAGCGGCTCTGCGATTTCCGGGTCCTGGTCCTCGACGAGCATCCGCTCATTCCGACCGGGTCCGCCGTGCGGGCGGGCGTGAACCGGGTGGCCGCCGCGCTCGTCGACGGCGGCGCCCGCGTCGGACGGCACAGTCCGCTGCTGCCCGATCTGACCGAAGCCGCGACGCTCTACATGCAGTTGCTGATTTCGAGCTCCGTTGCGCGTTTTCCCATCGAATCGCACGAGCAGCTGCGGACCCGCGCCGCCGGCCTGAGCGCGGACGACCAGAGTCTTGACGCCGTGCGGCTGCGCGCCATGGTGTTCAGCCACCGCGACTGGATGGAGGCGAACAACCTCCGCGAGGTCCACCGCCACGGCTGGCGGCAGCTGTTCGCCGAGTTCGACGCCGTGGTGTGCCCGATCACACCGACGCCCGCGTTCCCGCACGACCACGACCCCAATCCGCTGGAACGGCGCATCGACATCGACGGCGTCGAGTATCCGTACTTCGACCAGCTAGTCTGGGCCGGCCTGGCCACCATGCCCGGCCTGCCCGCCACCGCCATACCAGCGGGTCGGTCCCCCGAGGGTCTGCCGGTGGGAGTGCAGCTCATCGGTCCGATGTTCGAGGACCGCACCCCGCTGCGGCTGGCCGAACTGCTCGAGCAGAAGATCGGCGGCTTCCACGCACCGAAATAGAGCGTATTGCCGGGTATCCGTCGAGGACGAGGTACGGATCAGTCTCCTCCCGGCACAGGAAATCCACGGCGCCGGCCATCCGGCGTCGGCACCCCCTCGATGATGCCGCCATCGCGCCCCGCGCCGGCCATCGGCAGCGGACGGGCCAGGTGAGGGGTGAGATCGCGTCGGCGCGCCGGCGGACCCAGGCCATCATTGCGGCCGCCCGTCTACTGAACGACACTTCCGGGCGGCCAAGCCTGCGCGAGGCCGCCTGGGAGATCAACATTCGTCCGTTGTAAATGATCTTGAGTATCGACCGGGCGCCTTTACAGTGTAGATCAATAACTCTGGGACATCGCCGCTCATGCGACCAGACGCTTGAAGCCCGTCCACGGAAACCAACGACATGTCGGCACATCGTGTCCCTACCGAGCGACTGGGGACACCATCGTCCGCGCGACCTGACGATCAACGAGAGGTTCACCCGATCACCACAGAGCCCACCACTTCTCAAAATCCCCTGTCATGCGTTCCCCCGGGTGACAGGAACGTCAAAAATCTCTTGGACGGTGACATCGAGGGCATCGGCGATCGGCCGGCCTCCGGCCTCCTGAGGCTCCCGGCCCAGCCGCCTGACCGGCTTGATCAGCAGCAGCGCCGCCACCACGCCGACCGTCACCAGGGCCGACCCCAGCATGAAGGCGCGCGGTTCGACCAGCGCGGTGACCGGACCGGCCAGCGCCTGCCCGACTGCCATGCCCGCGACCGACCCGGCCACCTGGTAGGCGTTGACCCGGTTCACCACGTCCGGCGCGACCTGCGTCTGCACGCTGGTCGACCACATCACCGACCAGAACGCCAACGCGCACCCCCCGAGCAGGTGCCCGGCCATCAGCAGCGGCAGCGGCAGCCCGAGCGCGACCGTCAGCGGCACCGCCACGTACCCGCTCAGCGCCACCGCCCCTGCCGCCAGCGGCCTGCGCGGCCTGAGCCTGATCGCCACCAGTCCGCCCAGCACAGTGCCGAGGCCGAGCGCCGCCATCACCCAGCCGTAGTCGGCCCCGATGACCTGCGACGACAGCGGCACGTACGGCCCGACCACCAGAACGCCCCAGAACACCCAGACCAGGATGACCGACCACATCCAGCTCCTGGCCTTGAACTCCTCCCAGCCCCTGCGCAGGTCGCTCAGCACGTTGGAGGGCTCCGGCCTGGGTACGGTGACCCGGACCAGCAGCAGGCACACCCCGCTGACCAGGAACGTCGCGGCGTCCACCGTGTAGACGAAGACCGGCCCGGCGACGACGATGAGGACTCCAGCCAGTGCGGGACCCGCCAGATGGGTGACCGCCTCGGCGATCTTCAGCGTCGCGTTGGCCCGCTGCCGATCTTTGGCGACCAGGGAGACCATGCCGTTGACGCCCGGTTCGAACATCCCGGCGCCCGTGCCCGACAAGAACGCCATCACCAGCAACAGGGCGTACGGCGGAGCACCGTCCAGGAATGCGACAGCCACGACCCCCTGGGTGACGACCCTGAGCATGTCCGCGCCGATCATCAAGCGCCGGGCGCCGATCCGGTCGGCGACAACCCCGCCGAACAACATGACCAGCACGGCCGACGCGGTCCAGAGCGCGAGCACGTAGCCGACGCCCGCGATCCCATAGAATTTCCCGATCGCCAGCGCCGAGGCGACGGGCATCATCGCGTCACCGAGCAGCGAGATCGTGCGGGCTCCGAAGTAGAGGGTGAAGTTTCTCGTCCACATGAGCCCCAATTCTGGATTTTTCCAGATCAGAGCACCGGTGTCCCAGATGACATCATTGGGTACATTTGCGCCATGCCCCTGGATTGCCCGGAAACGCCCCCGACGCCCCCCAGCCCGCACCGCGTGGTCGCCTTGGTCGCCCCGGACCAGGAGCTCTATCCGGTCACCTCCGCCTCAGCCGTCTTCGGCTACCACGGCCCCGACATCCCCCAGCACTACAGCTTCAGCCTGTGCGCCGAACATCCCGGCTCCCTCCCCGCCACCCTCGGCGTCCCCATCCAGGTCGACAGCGGCCTCGAAGCCCTCGACGACGCCGACACCGTGATCATCGCGGGCTGGACCCTCACCCCCTCGCCCGCCGTACTCCACGCGGTGTCCCGAGCCCATGCCCGAGGCGCCCGCATCGTCGCCGTCTGCGCCGGGATCTTCATCCCCGCCGCCCTGGGCCTCCTGGACGGCCGCCGCGCCTCCGTCCACTGGGAACTCTCCGGCGAACTCGCCGCCCGCCATCCCCGCGTCATCCCCGACGACACCGTCATCTACGTCGATCACGGCGACGTCGCCACCGCCGGAGCCTCGGCCGCCACCCTCGACCTCTGCCTTCACCAGGTCCTCCAGGAGCACGGCGCGGCCCACGCCATGCGCATCGGCCGCCAGCTCGCCGCCGGTCCGCACCGTGAGGGCTGCCAGCGCCAGTACCCTCCCCTCCCCACCGCAGGCCCCATGCCGGACTCCCTGGCCCCCCTGCTCGAATGGCTCCTCTCGCGCCTGCCCGACCAGATCACCGTCGAGGACATGGCCGCCTACTCGGGAGTCTCCCCCCGCACCCTCACCCGCCAGTTCGCCGACCAGCTCGGGGTCCCGCCCGCCCGCTGGCTGCTGGAACGCCGCCTGGCCGCCACCCGCGCCCTGCTGGAGGACACCGACCTGCCCGTCGAGACCATCGCCGCCCGCGTCGGCCTCTCCTCGGCGGTCAACCTCCGCCGCCGCTTCCACACCGCCCTGCGTACCACCCCGGCCGCCTACCGCCGCTCCTTCCGCTGAAGGTCCCGGGCGGTTCCGCCGCGATCACGACCAATGGACGGGCCCCCGCCGGCCGACCTCGACGCCCTCACCCACCTCCTGGAGCCGGTCTGGACGGGGCTGCGAGTTGATTGCCGAGGTGGCTTCGGCGGTACAGGACGTGCCGTCCGTCGCGGGTCCGGGTGACCAGGCCGGCGGCGTACAGCACGCGTAGGTGCTGGGAGACGGCGCTGGGGGTCACCTTCAGTCGGCGGGCGAGTTCCACCGTCGGCAGTGGCTCGCCGAGGAGGTCGAACAGCGCGGCTCGGGGCGCGCCGAGCAGCGCCACCAAGGCGGTGGCGTCCGGGGTCGGCGCCGGAGCCCACAAGGTGGCCACCCCGCGGCTGGGATAGGTCAGGCGCGGCGGCTCCTCGGCGTGGACCGGTGGGGCGGGTTTGTGAGCGAACACCGACGGCATGAGCAGCAGTCCCCGCCCGGACACCGCCACGTGGTGGCAGCCGATCATCTGCTCGATGAACAGCACCCCGTCGTGCCAGCGCAGGTTCGGGTGCATGTCGGCGAACAGCAGGCGCGCGCCGCCCACGGCCAGCCGGCGCGCCCGGTAGGTCATGTCGGCCTCCAGTACCAGCCGAATCTGCGGCCACAGCGGCTCGATCGTCAGCTGCCAGTGGCGTTGCAGCGCGTCGCAGGCCGCGTCGCGGAACCTGATGGCCGCGTCGTCGTCGGGGACGGGCTCGGGGACGAGGGCGGCCCGCAGATCCCTGCGGACAACCCCGGGAGGTGTGCGCCGTGCGATCGACAGCTGTTCCTCGAACGTGGGGGCGAAGGTCGCGGGCGGTGGTGTCAGGAAGTCGGGCAGGGCCCGTCTCCGCCCGACGAGGGATGTCAGCAGGCGGGTGTCGTGAGGATCGAGGCGGGCGAGCGCGGACCTGCGCCACGGCAGGTGCAGCGCGTACAGGCCGGGCTCGCGCAGCACGCGCAGGCTGAGCGCCGTCTCGTCCAAGGGTGCCAGGGCGAAGCGGGTGTCCGCGAGGTCCTCGACGCCGAGCTCGAAGCTGATCATTAAGCTGTACGCTACATCGTTTGGCCGCCGGGCTTGAATGGCGTGAACTTCACGACGTGACACATACGGCTTCTCCCTCTGCCAAGAGGACAGCGATCGTGACCGGGGCGGCCCGCGGCATCGGCGCCGCGGTGGCCAAGCGGCTGGCGCGGGACGGCCTGGCGGTGGCGGTCATCGATCTGGACGAGGCGGACTGCGCCGGAACCGTCGAGGCGATCAGGAGCGAGGGCGGGACGGCTCTGGCGCTGGCAGCCGATGTCGCCGACGACGGCCTGGTCGGCGATGCCGTCGCGCACACCGCTTCCTACCTGGTCAGCCCGGAGGCGGGGTTCGTCTCGGGACAGGTCGTCTACGTCGCCGGCGGACCGGTGGACTGAACCGCGCGCGGCGACGTCCCCGCTGCTCACGGTCCCGATGATGCCCACTGGTTCCGTGAGGCCCGTGCCGTGGTCGGCGCCGGCGTTCTCCACCGATGCCGCGTCATGCAGTCGGGCACAACGAGCGTCATGCAGTCGGGCACAACGGACGGAAGGAGAAGACATGGAGGGCTTCGCCCCCCGGACAAGCTTCGGGTACGAGGTGTCCAAGCGTTACGACGCCGAGGACACCCGAGGTGATGAGGAGCAGACGGTCGCGTTCCTCGCCAGGCTCGCGGGCGGCCGTGACGCGCTGGAATTCGCGGTGGGCACCGGCCGCGTCGCTCTACCGCTGAGGAGAACCGGCGTGCGGGTGGACGGCATCGAGCTGTCTCCGGACATGGTGGACCGGATGCGCGAGAAGCCGGACGGCGACAAGATCGAAGTCACCATGGGTGACATGTCCCGCGTCACCACCGGGCGCACCTACGGGCTGGTCTATCTGGTGTACAACACGATCGGCAATCTCCTCAGCCAGGACGACCAGGTCCGCTGCTTCGAGAACGCCGCTCGGCACCTGACCGACGAGGGGGTGTTCGTCGTCGAATGCCGGATACCGACCGCCCCTGCACGCCCCGGCCGCCAGTACGTCGACGCCGAGCACATCGGGGTGGACCATGTCGGCCTGGACGTCTGCCGCTACGATCCCGTGACGCAGATTCTCGACGAGAATCACGTCCGCATCAGCACCGAGGGCATCGTCTTCGGCCCCATCAGGCTCCGCCTGGCCCATCCGCCCGAGTTCGACCTCATGGCCCGTATCGCGGGCCTTCGCCTGCGCGAACGGTGGGGAGGCTGGGAGCGCGAGCCGTACACGGCCGCCAGCCGGCGCCACATCAGCGTCTACGGACGGCTGGCGGACACAGCTTGCTGACTGTTCTCCCAGGAACCTCCGATCCCGGGAGAAGATCACCAACGCACTGCATCGGACGGATGCTCGCCGGGATCTACCACCCGGCCGGGCCCGGCCGGGTGCCGTCCGGCGATGGAGAACCGGCCGCGGCCGCGGCCGCTGCCGCTACCCCCCGGACCGGTTCAGCAGCCAGGCGGGGAGCGGGCCCGGCGGGGCGAGGCCGAGGCCGGCGAACGCGGCCGCGCCCCGCTCGGCATGGTCGCCGCCGGCGAGCACCATGGTCCGCGCCGACTGGTACCGGCAACCGGCGGCGTCAAAGGCACCGGCTGTGGCGAGCAGCCGCTCCCGGTCGTCGTGGAACAGCGCTTCAGCCCGTTCCACGATGGCAGCGGCGACGGGGTTCCCGGACACGATGGTCCGGGCCTCGGCCAGACGGGCGCCGGCGTCAGGGCTGCCGGCGAGCACGGTGGCCTCGGCGCGCAGCGCCACATACCAGTGAAGCCAGATCCACGTGAGCCATTTCCACACATCGCCGGGCTCAGGCGCCATCCGTTCCAGCGCCTGCCCTGCCTGGCCACGGTGGAGCAGCTGTATCGCGTCGAAGACCGGCCCGTAAGCGTAGGTATGTTCCGGCATGGCGCCGAGCTGATTCAGGACCGTGTTCCATTCGCGCTGGGCGTCGTGGTCGTCGCGCAGGCCGTGGATCATCGCCACACCGGCCACCGCCGGACCGAGGTACGACCTGGTGGGGCTGCCGACCCGCTTCCACGCCTCGCGGAACCGGACGCTGAAAGTGAGCACTTCGTCGGTGTTGCCCGCCAACGTCTCGGCCACCAGCAGCAGGCTCGTGGCACGATGGCCGACTTCTGCCAGCAACGGATGGTCCGCGAGTTGCCGTGCCCACCGGCGGGCGCCCGGCAGGTCTCCCGCGCCGAGGGCGGCCTCCGTCGCCGTCCCGAGCGCGTCGATCAGCTCGTGGGTGCCGGCCGGATCGCCCGGCGTGGAGGAGAGCAGTACGATCCGACGCCGCGCGGTGGCCGCGACGGCGAACGTGTCGCCGGCCCAACTCTGGGCGCCGGTGAGCGCGTCGAGCGCGGCGGATTCGGCGAGCAGGTCGCCCGTGCGGTGAGCGAGTCCGACCGCCCGTTCGGCGAGCGCGACCGTCTTCGGTACGTCGTTGTCGGGCGGGCCCTGGGCGGCGCCGAACGTGTCGGCGAGCACGGCGGCCTCGGCCAGCGCCACCGCGGCCTGGGCGGCGGGGTCGTCGCCGGCCAGCGCCCCCGCCTCGGTGACGAGCGCGATCACCTCCTGCTGCGGCGGGATCCGCTCGAACTTGCCCGAGAACCGGTATGCGTTGGTGGCGGCGGTCGCCAGGTCGCAGGCGGCGCCGGCGGTGTCCTCGGACCGGCGGGCGGCGTCCGCGGCAGCGCGGTGGAAGCGGTACATGTCATCGCCTCGCATCCGGCATCCGGCCACGGCCGCGGCACGCCGGAGCATCGACGCGGTGGCGGCCGGGTCGTCGGCGAGGGCGGCGGCCTGCTCGTAGCGTTGCTGGGACTCGCCGATGAGGTTACGGGTGAAGGCCAGCTCCGCCAGGTGCTCGGCGAGGCGGTACGCATCCGCGCGCCGCTCCGGCTGGTCTGCCGCCCATGCGAGGGCGGCGCGAAGCTCGTCGGCCACCTGGTCGAACCGGGCCCGCCAATCCTGTCGTGCCACCGCCAGGTCGGCGGCGACGGCCAGGCACCAGCGAAGGTGCCCGGCTCGGGCGTCGGCCAGCTCACCTGCCTCGGTGAGCCGCTCGGTCCCGTACTGGCGGATGGTCTCCAGCGCCCGGTATCCGGTCCCGCCTGGGGACGCCCGCACCACCAGCAGGCTCTGTTCGGCGAGCCGGGCCAGGCCGTCGGCGGTGATCCATTCCTCGGCCCCGGTGACCGCCGCCGCCGCCGAGGCGGTGAACGGCGCCGCGAACACCGACACCCGGCGCAGGAGCGCCCGGTCGTCCGGCTCCAGCAGGGCGTGGCTCCAGTCCAGCGCCGCCCTCACCGAGCGGTGGCGGTCATCGGCACGGGAGCCGCCGGTGAGCATCCGGAGCGGGTGGGACAGGGCGGCGGTGAGGCCGTCCAGCCCGAGCGTGGGATACCGGGCGGCGGCCAGTTCGATCGCCAGCGGCATCCCGTCCAGCCGCTCGCAGATCGAGGTGACCTGGTCGCGCAGTGGAGGATCCAGCGGCCAGCCGACCGCCGCCGCCCGCTCCATGAACAACGCGACCGCGTCCGACTCGCCATCGTCGGGCAGCGACAGCGGTGGGACCGGATACACCCGTTCGAACGGCACCATCAACCGGGCCCGGCTGGTCGCCAGCACCGTCACTCGAGGGCACATCGCGAGCAGCCGCTCGACGAACGGCACCACCCCGTCCCGCACCTGCTCGCAGTTGTCCAGCACCAGCAAGGCATGGCGGTCGGCCAGCGCGGCGACCACGGACTCGGTCATGCCGCGGCCGGGCTGCTCGCCGATGCCGAGCGCGCCGGCGACCGAGGCCGCGACCGCGGCCGGGTCGGTGACCGGGACCAGATCGACGAACCACACCCCGTCGGAGTACTCGCCGGCCGCTTCCGCGGCCACCGCCAACGCGAGCCGGGTCTTGCCCACGCCCCCAGGGCCGACCGCGGTCACCTGCCGATACTTCTTGAACAGGTCGGTCAGCTCGCCCCGCTCCAGCGCTCGGCCGACGAACGAGGTCAGCGGGGCCGGCAGAACCTGCGCCAGGTGAGACCCGCCGGCTCGGGCCGGCTCGGCCGCGCGCTGGGCGAGCGCCCGCCGATCCGGCACCTCCAGCTTGCGCAGCAGCGAGGAGACGTGACTCTCCACGGTGCGCACCGAGATGCACAGCCGTGCCGCGATCTCGGCGTTGCTGAGATGGGCCCCGACCAGTTCCAGCACCTCGGCTTCCCGAGGCGAGATCTCCACTCCTGTCACCACTGTCACAGTTTGCCGCACTCCCTCCACTCCCCCTCCGCAGTGGCCACCATGCGAGATCCGTGCCGTCGATCCGTGGTCGGTTCCGTGGTCACCACGGATGTGGGCCGGCCAGGCCGGGAGGAAAGCTGTGCGTACGCAAACAACGGGTCGATGTGACCCACGACCGCAGGAGTGACCATGACCAGCTCTGCCACCCGGGGAATCAAGACCGTGCTGCACCCGGTGTCCGACCTGGCCAAAGCCAAGGCGGTGTACGCGGCCCTGCTCGGTATCCCGCCGCAGACCGACTCGTCCTACTACGTCGGCTTCGAGGCCGAGGGCCAGCACATCGGACTGGTGCCGGGCGGTGGGCCGCAGGGCATGATCTCGCCGGTGGCCTACTGGCACGTGCCGGACATCGAGGCGAAGCTGGCCGAGATGATCGCCGCGGGGGCCACCGTGAAGGAGGCCGCGCACGAGGTCGGTGGCGGCCGCCTGGTGGCCACCGTCATCGACCCCGACGGCAACGTCCTCGGGCTGCTGCAGAGCCGGTGAGCGCCGACCCGCCCCCGCCGTGTCCCGCGGCGTAACGGCCGCCGGCAAGACGACCGACCCACCTCACTAAGGACCCCTGCCATGACCTCCTTCGGACCCGTCACCCTGGAAGTTCCCGACCCCGCGGCCGCGGACGCCTTCTACGAAGCCTTCGGTCTGACCCCGTACCTGAACGTACGCGCCTCGGATGCGCCAACGACCGGCTTCCGTGGGTTCGCCCTGTCCCTCGTGGTGTCCCAGCCGGGCAACGTCGACGCCTTCATCGGCGCCGCCCTCGACGCCGGCGCCACGACGCTGAAGCCGGCCACGAAGGGGTTCTGGGGCTACGGCGGCGTCGTACGCACCCCGGACGGGACGATCTGCAAGATCGCGACCTCCAACAAGAAGGACACCGGTCCTGCCGCCCGGCACATCGACCAGATCGCGCTCCTGCTGGGAGTGGCGGACGTCAAGGCGAGCAAGCGGTTCTACGTCGACCGCGGCCTGGCCGTGGCGAAGAGCTTCGGCGGCAAGTACGTCGAGTTCGACACCCCGTCGTCGGCCGTCACGCTGGCGCTCTACCCGCGCCGCGCCCTCGCCAAGGACGCCGGCGTCTCCCAGGAGGGGACCGGGTCGCACCGGATCGTGATCGGCAGCGACGCCGGGCCCTTCACCGACCCCGACGGATTCGTGTGGGAGGCCGCATCCGTCTGAGGCAGGCGGCCGGCTCGCGCACGTTCCGGCCTCCGCGCGCGGCAGCGGCCCTTTCTCCCCGTTCATCGTCAATCGACCGGAAGTCGCTGGAACGGGAGGGCGGGAGCCCTGCCGCACTGGACGCCCTCATCACCGGCCACCAGGCGGAGCCGGAACTGTCCTCCTGGCCGGAAACAAGATCAAGCCCGGTCTGGGGCTCATGACAAGGTTCTCGCCGGTCCCCTTGAAAGGCGGACCGCTACGCGAACGCGACGACGGCGTATCTCTCGTCCTGAATGGTCCGCCCCCACAGGGTGGGGTCAGGCAGCGGCTCGACGTGGGCGGTCTCGACCAGCGGCCGCAGCGCCGCCAGGAGACGCTCCGCCTCGACCCCGCCCATCCACGGCATCGACTCCGACCCCGCCGCATAGGACTGGGCTTCACCCGGTTCGGCCGTCGCCCAGCGCCCCTCGATGAGGATCAGACGCCCGCCGGGACGCAGCAGGCCGATCCACCGGCGCAACGCCTCCTGCGGATCGGGCAGGGTCCACAGCAGGTGACGGGAGAGGATCACCTCGAAGGACGTCCCGGCCTGCGCGGGCGGGTTGCTCGCGTCGCCCACCATCATCGCGGCATCGAAGCCGGCCGCCGTGAGCTTGCGCCGGGCCTGCTCGATCATCAGCGGGGCCAGATCCACCCCGACCGGCCGGTGGCCCTGCTCGGCGAGCACCAAGGACAACGAGCCGGTGCCGCACCCCAGGTCCAGGACGTCGGCAGGCGAGGCGGGCATCCAGGAGCGCAGGCGTTCCGCCCAGGCGGCCTTGACGTCGGGGTCGCGAAGGCCGTGGTCGGCCTCCTCGTCGAAGGAGGGCGCGGAGGCGTCCCAGAAAGACGCGATCGAAGCACTGTTTTCGGACATCGGCGGATCATGCCACCCGCCACCGACAAAACCCGGCCGCCCCGCCCGGGGCGCTTTCACGCCCGCTCGCCGACGTCAGCACCCCGGCCGGGGGTGGAGGATGCCTGGAGTTTCCGCGGGCCCCGGCCCCCGCCGAGACCAGGTGACGGGCTGTCGGCGCTGCGCGGTGGATGAGGGGTTGGCGTGCTCCCGATCACCGAACGGCACGTCAGCTGTGCTTGTCGCCGTGATGATCGATGAGGCGGGTGAGCAGGTCGATCAGGTTCCGCCGGTCGGCCGCGGGCAGCGGGGCGAGGAACTCGTCCTGGGCGGTGGCGACCAGCCGGTCGAGGTGGGTGAGTTGCTCTCGGCCTGTCGCGGTGATGGTGATGATGTTGCGTCGGTGGTCTTCCGGGTCGGGTACGCGCTCGAGGAGTCGCCGTCGGACGAGGTCGTTGGCGATCGCCACCATGTCGCTGCGGTCGATGCCGGTGACGTGGCCGCCGCCGTCCGGTCCACGGCGGAGGCAGGACGCCCGGTTGCGGTGCAGTCGACCGGGCACGGCAAGTCGGTGCCAGCGGATGGAGCCGTGTTCATCGCCACCGGGGAGCTGCGCGAGCTGTCGGTGGACCCACGTGCCGGCACCGCAAGGATCGGAGCCGGGCTGCGGTTGGGTGAGGTGCTCACCGCGGCGGCCGAGCACGGCCTGGCGCCGCTGTGCGGCTCCTCCGGCGAGGTCGGGGTGATGGGCTACCTGACCGGTGGTGGGCTTCCGCTGGCCTGCCGCACGTACGGCTTCGCCGCCGACCACGTCGGCTCGCTCGACATCGTCACCGCCGATGGCCTGCTCCGCACCGTCTCACCCACCCGGGAACCTGACCTGTTCTGGGCGGTGCGGGGCGGCAAGGGCAACTTCGGTGTCGTGGTCGCGGCCGACATCGAGCTGCTGCCGCTGCGCACCGTCTACGGTGGTGAGCTCCACTACCCGGGCGAGGACCCCAGGCACGCCGCCCACGTGCTCGGCTCCTACCTGGCCTGGGTCAAGGAGCAGCCGGAGGAGATGTCGTCCTCTGTGTCGCTGCTGCGCCTGCCTGACGCGCCGCACCTGCCCGAGGAGTTCCGTGGCCGTTCGTTCGTGCAGGTCCGGGTGGTCTACACGGGTGACGAGGAGCGGGGCGCGCGGCTGGTGGAGCCGTTGCGTGCGCTCGGCCCGGAGAAGGACGCCTGCGGCGCCATGCCGTACACGCGGATCACCGAGATCTACACGGACCCCAAGAACCCGGTCATGGTGCACCTGCGCAGCGCGTTGTTGCACGGGCTGGATGACGAGGCCGTGGAGGAGCTGGTCTCGTTCATCGACCCGTCGACGCCCGAGGGGCCGTTCCCCGGCATCGAGCTACGTCACTTGGGCGGGGCGCTGAACCGGCCGCCCGGCCGCCCGCACGCGGTCAGCACCCAGGGCGCGGCCTTCCACCTGTGGATGCGGGCCGGCTCCGGCCGAGCAGGCCGCCGACGAGGTGCTGGGGCGGCTCCGGCGGTGGGACACCGGCGCGATGCTTCCGGGGTTCCTGTTCGACCACGACTCGGCTCCCGAGCGGGTCCGGCGGGCCTACACCGAGGCGGACTACCGGCGGCCGGCCGCCCTGAAGGCGGAGTACGACCCGGACCACCTTTTCCGCGTCAACCACAGCATCCCGCCGTTCGGCAGCGGTGAGCGCGCCCGATCCTGAACGGCGCAGGACTCTGTCCCGTGAGAACGGCCCCCGGACTGCACGGCACCGATTCGACAGGACAGGTGCAAAGTTCTGCAGGTGATTTAAGCTTTCCTACATGCTTGACGTGCGCCGGCTGCAGATCCTCCGCGCGGTGGTCACCAGCGGCTCGGTGACCGCCGCGGCCACCCATCTCGGCTACACCCCTTCCGCGATCAGCCAGCAGGTGGCCGTGCTGGAGAAGGAGGCGGGGACGGCACTGCTGGAGCGCGTCGGCCGGGGCGTGCAGCCCACGGCGGCCGGGCGGCTGCTCACCGAGCACGCGGCGGTCATCAGCAGGCAACTGGCCGAGGCCGAGACGGCGCTGGCCGACCTGCGCGCGGGGCGTACCGGACGGCTGACGATCCGCTACTTCGCCACCGCCGGCGCCACCCTGATGGCGCCGGCGCTCTCCTGGCTCCGCACGAGGCATCCGGGGGTGCGGATCGACCTGAAGATGACCGACCCGGACGACCCGCTCCCCGATGTGGCGCGGGGCCGGGCCGACCTGGCCATCGTGGTCGCTCCCCGCGACCACCGCCACGACGACGTCCGGCTCGTCCACCTGCTCGACGACCCCTACCGTGCCGTCCTGCCGAAGAACCACCGGCTGGCCGCCAAGCGGTTCCTCGATCTCACCGACCTGGCCGAGGAGCCATGGGTCCGCAGCGAGCGGCCCGGCCCCTGCCTCGACGCCGTTGTGGGCAGCTGTGCCGCGGCCGGCTTCAGCCCCGATTTCGTGGTGGAGAGCGAGGATTACCCCACCGCGCAGGGCTTCGTCGCCGCCGGCCTCGGGCTGAGCCTGGTCCCCGAGATGGGGCTGGGCAACCGCCACCCGGCCGTCGTCGTCCGCAAGATACGCAATCCCGATCCGGTCAGGACGATCCACGCGGCCGTACGGACGACCTCACTGGGCCAGCCCGCCCTCGACGGGCTGCTCACCGCCCTCCAGGAGGCGGCGGCCGGCCTGCGCAACGCCATCTGAGATCCGCTCCCATGCGCTGCCGCCGGCAACGGGACTCGCGCACCACCGACCAGGCCGGGTAGGTCCCGCCGACCACGCCCACGCACTTCCCCACACCCCTGTCCGACGATCTTCGAGGAGCCGTCCCCGGCTGTCACTTGATCTGCTCGTACCCGCCGCCGGAGTCGGCGGTCCTGGTGCCGCCGGAGAACTTCACCCAGGAGTTGGTCGGTGCGGCATGGTAGACGGGCACGGTATGCAGGGGCGTGATCTCCTCGTTCTTCACCACGCCCGCCCCCTTCACATCCACCGCGGACCAGACGAAGGTGCGCGCGCCCACATCCTTGGTCTTGAACGTCACCGCGCAGGCGTTCTGCTTGCCGGAGTTGTGGAGCAGGTAGGCGACACCCCCGGTGAACGAGGCCTGGCGCTCGACCGTGTAACCCGGGCCGCAGACCGTGGCGGGCGTTTCGACCGTCTGGCGGGAAGCCGTGGCGGTGGTGGCGGTGAGGACCACCGAGGTGCCGAGCGCGGCCGCAACAGCCGCGCCGATCATCATCCTGCTGAGACCCATGATCTTCATCTCCATGTGAAACGCCATACGCGACAGTTGTTCATGAGGTGACGCGCAGGCAATCTTGCGACGCCCGATGCCCCCTGTCGTTAGCGCGGAGCGCAGGATTGTTGGCGATGGGCGCAGGCCGTCCAGCGGGCCGGCGCGTACCCCGGCCGACGGCCGGGCCGTGCAGCTATCCTCGCGGTAACCGGCATGAGCTTTACCCTCCCGGCATGAACATCGATGTGATCATTGTCGGGGCCGGCCCCACCGGCCTCATGCTCGCCGCCGAGCTCGGCCTGGCAGGGGTGTCCGCGGTCGTGGTGGAGCGGTTGCCCGCGCGTAGCGGCCAGTCCAAAGCGCTCGGCCTGCAACCCCGCACGGCCGAGGTGTTCGAGGCGCGTGGCCTGCTGGGCCCGCTCATCGACCGGGCCGTCCAGCAGGTGCCCGGCGGGCACTTCGCCGGGCTCCGGCTGGACTTCAGCGCCTGGGACACTGCCCACCCATACATGATCGGCATCCCGCAGGCGCGCGTCGAGGAGCTCCTCGAGTCCCGGGTGGTGGAGCTGGGCGTCAAGGTGCTGCGCGGGCACGGACTGACCACGCTCACCCAGGACGACCACGGCGTCACCGCCACCGCCGGTCCGGCACGGCTGCACGGCCGCTACCTCGTCGGCTGCGACGGCGGACGGAGCACGGTGCGCGAACTGCTGGGAACCGGCTTCCCCGGGCTGGAGGGCCGGTTGAAGATGGCGGTCGCGGACCTCACCCTCACCGGGCCGGCCCCCACGTCGTGGAGCCTGCCGGTCATGACTCCCTCCGCCACCGGCAAGGGCTACCTGGCACCGCTCGGCGACGGCGTGCACCGCTTTCTCTTCTACGGCCCCGAGCAGCATGAACTGCCCAGGGACGCACCGATCACACCCGGTGAGGTGAGCAGGGCGCTGACCGGCGCATTTGGACCGGAGGTGAGGCTCGGCGAGATCCGCTGGGCCTCCCGCTTCACCGACGCCTCGCGGCAGGTCACGCACTACCGGCACGGCAGGGTGCTGCTCGCCGGAGATGCGGCGCACATCCACTCACCGATGGGCGGTCAGGGGCTCAACCTCGGCTTGCAGGACGCCTTCAACCTGGGCTGGAAGCTGGCCGCCGAACTCAGCGGCCAGGCCTCGGACGGGCTGCTGGACACCTACCACACCGAGCGGCATCCCGTGGCCGCGCGAGTGCTGGCCAACACCCGCGCCCAGGCCGTCCTGCTGGTGCCCGACGAGGAGAACATGGCCCTGCGCGCCATCGTCGAGGAACTGCTGACCGTGCCGGAAGCCAACAGGATGGTCGCCGGCATGATCTCCGGGCTGGACATCCGCTATGCCCTTCCGGGGGAGCCGCATCCCCTGCTCGGGCGGCATCTGCCGGGCCTCGACCTGCGCGACGGCCGGTCCGTGGTGCTCGCCGCCACGGACCGCCTGCGTGCGGCCGCCGCCCCGTGGTCGGCGCGGGTCGGCTACAAGGTGACCGCACGTGAGCTGGGCGCCGAGGCCGTACTGGTACGCCCTGACGGCTACATCGGCTGGACGGGATCAGAGGCCGCCTCCTTGACCGACGCCCTGTCCCGGTGGGCTGGATCACCGACAGGAAATCCCTGAGACCAAGGGCCAGGTTCTCCTGGATGCGCTGCCGAGTTCGTACGCCCGGCCGCCGGACCGCGGCACCGTCGCGAGAAGTGTGCGGGCATGCCGCGGGGCCGGTGGTCGAGGGTGCCGTCGGCCTTGCGGCCGGGACCGGGCTTGTGGACCCTTGGACGGTGCCTCAGAGCGTAGACGCAGTGTGCGATCACTCGTACGGGACCTCCTGGATCCACCGCACGGTCGGACCGGGCCCCGTGGTCTCCGTGTCCACCGACTCCGTGCCGAGGAAGACTCGCCTGGAATGGTGGGCGCACATGTCCGGGCATGAGATCGTGCCCACGTCGCTGTCCACCGAGCACGCTGACGACTTCCACGGCCGGGCGTACTCCGTCGACCTTGCGGGCGTGCGGGCGGCCGGGTTCGCGGTGTCGCCGATGACGGCCCGGCGCACACCGGCCCACATCAGGCGGCACGACCCCGACTGCTACCAGCTCTTCCTCGTCCACGGCAGTCCGGTACGGCTGGAGCAGCGGCGCAACGACTCCTACCTGGAGGCCGGGGACATCGCACTGTTCGACACCTCCCACCCCTTCGCCACCGACTTCCTCGACATCGGCCGGCTCACCCGGGTGACGTTCCTGTTCATGCCGCGGGACGCACTGCCGCTCCCCCGCGGCCAGGTGGAGCGGCTGCTGGCGCGCAAGCTCTCCGCGCGGACCGGTGCGGGGGCGATGCTGGCCCACTACCTGACCGGCCTGTGCGAGCATGCCGCCGGCTGCGATCCGGCTGAGCTGTCCCGGCTGGGCACGATCAGTCTCGACCTGGCCGCCGCGTTCCTCGCCGGCCGCCTCGACGCCGACCGCCGACTGCCGGTCGAGAGCCGTCATCGGGCACTGGCCGCGCGCATCGACGCCTTCATCGACCACCGTCTTGGCGACCCCGAACTGGGGCCGGCCGGCATCGCCGCGCACCACCACATCTCCGTACGGACCCTGCACGTGCTGTTTCAGCGGCAGCCGGAGACCGTGAGCGCCACGATCCGGCGGCGTCGGCTGGAACGCTGCCACGCGGACCTCGCCGACCCGCGACTGCGGGACCAGCCGATCGGCGAGATCGGCCTCCGGTGGGGGTTCAGGAGCGCCGCGGAGTTCAGCCGCGCCTACCGCGCCGCCTACGGCACGAGCCCGCGAGACCATCGCCGGCAGGCGCTCGCCGGAGGCGAGGACGGGGAAGGGCGTTCCACCCGGTCGCCGGGCGTATGAGCCGGCCATCGCCGGACTCCTCGACCGGCCCGCCGTAGGCGGTGACGGCTCCGGGAGCGGTCTGCGCCGACCGGCACGTTGCCCGCGCGTTGCTCGCGGCGGAGCCGGCCGGCGACGAACTGCCACACGGCGGCGAGGGTCTGTCCCCCGTCACTGATCATGGAGGGCACGAGCGGGTCTGGTTCCACGGCGATCAGACCACCGATCAGCGGGTTGCCCCGGATCGCGCGTAGCGAGCTCACAAAGCCCAGGACCACCCGGTCAGCGGCGGTGTCGGCCTGTTCTATGTCGATGAGGAACTGGTCGAAATACCGGCGGAACTCTCGGCGTACGACGTATTGGACCAGCGCGTCCTTCGTGACGAACCGCCGGTAGATCGTGATCCGCGAAACCTTCGCCCGCCGGGCCACGTCCTCCGCGGTGGGTGTGGGACGAGGAGGCCGACCCGCTGGTCGCCTCGGTGCTCGACCGGGGCGATGTGCCCAGGGTCAACGAGCTGTTACGGACCTGGACCAAGAACGGCCAGCCGTTGCCGGCCGGGCTGCCGGCAGACCTGCGGGACTTCATGGAGCGAGCCCGTCGACTGCCGCCATGGGCCGACCAGCGCAGACTGGCCACCGCGGTCGAGTTCAACAAGAAGCGGGGGCTCTACCTCGGCGTGCTGTACGGGCTGGCCAGCGGCATGATGAGCACGGTCATCCCCAAGGAGGCACGCGCGGTCTACTACTCCCAGGGCGGCGCGGACATGAAGGACCGCATCTCCAAAACCGCCAAACTCGGGTACGACATCGGGGCTCTCGATGCCTACCAGCCCGACGGCGGAATGATCGTGACCTGCGTCAAGACACGGCTGGTGCATGCGACAGCGATCGCCCGTCCTGATCAGGACCGTCCGAGCCGGATCCGCGGCCCGAAGCCGGAGGGAAGACGTCGGCCCTGGCTTGCTTCTCCACCGGCCGGGGCCTGGCCGCCGTGGCACCGGTCCGCCGCGTCGCCGCCGAAGGCCGCGGAATCACCGACGCCGACCTCGACGGCCTGCGCAACATCTACCGCTGCGGCGCCTACTTCCGTATCCGCGAAGCCGTCAGAGCAGGTGCCGAGCATCAGACCGGCAAGGATCGTCCGCTCCAGCGTCCGGCCCGCCGCGCCTCACACCGTTACGGACTGCCCGAGGGCGCTGAGGGTCCGCCACTGCGGGCCCGGGAGGGCGAAAGGCTGAGCGGGCAGCGCCTGAAGGCAGACGTGGTCAGCTCCGGCGGCCAGGTGGGCGGCGATCCGATCGGCCACTTGATCTTCCCCCGTGGCGACCATGGCGTCGATGAGCCTGTCGCTGCCGCCGCCGTCGAAGTCGGCGTCCGTGAAGCCGAGCCGCTGCCAGCTGGCCCGATAGGTCGGCAGGCCCAGATAGCCAGCGACATGGGCGCGGGCCCGGCTGCGGGCGTCATCTTGACTGGCACCGACGACCACGGCCTGCTCGACGACCAGCGTACGGTCGGGTCCGAGCGCCGCGCGGGCCTGGACGGTGTGCTCTGGAGGGACGAGGTAGGTGATCGCCCCGTCGGCCCGATCCCGGGCGAGATCCATCGCCCGTGGTCCGAGAGCCGCCAGCAGGCGGGGCAGCCGGTCGGCATCGGGGAGGCCGAGCATCGACCGCAGGCCGTCCGGCGCGTCGAGATCGTCGAGGTAGGCGCGCAGCGTGGCGATCGGCCGCCGGAAGTCCAGCCCGAGCACCTCCTCGACGACCCGCGGGTTGGACGTGCCCAGCCCGAACACGAACCGGTCGGGGTGGGTGTCGAGCACCGCCCGCGCCGAATTGCGCATCCAGTGCGCGTGGCGACCGTAGATCACCGCGATGCCGGTGCCGATCACCATCGACCGGGTCGCCGCCAGCAGCCGGGTGGCGTCGACGAACGGGTCGTGGACGAGCCCTTCGCTGAGCCAGAAGGCGCCGAGCCCCAGCTCCTCCAACTCGGCGACGAGATCGGCGCTCTCGCCCGGTGAGCTCAGGTCCAGGCCTGTGGCCCAGAGTCCGACGGCAGGCAAACGTACTGGCAGTGACATGGTGGCCGTCCTTGCGACTAGAATCCGGAATGGCGCTCCGAATATACGGAATGCCGTTCCATTTATGCAAGGAGTTCAGCGATGGATGACGTCGGCGCTCTGCCGCCCGGCGGCGTGCGGGCGGACGCACGGCGCAGCCGGGCACGCCTGCTGGCAGCCGCGCGCACCGCGTTCACCACCGGCGGGGTCGACGTGTCGTTCAACGAGATCGCCCGCAGCGCGGGAGTCGGCCCGGCCACCCTTTACCGGCACTTCCCACGTCGTGAAGACCTGATCGCCGCCGTGGTCGGCGACAGCCTCGCGGAAGTAACCGGGCTGGCCGGCGACCTGGCCGCCGAGCCCGACCCGGTCGCCGCGCTGCGGCAGTGGATCAGCGCGCTGGTGTCGCACATCCGCCGGATCCGGGGCCTGTCCGAGGAGATCGCACGGGCCGCCGCCGAGCCCGACAGCGCGTTGGGACGGCACTGCACCGCCGCCGCCGCGGCGGCCGACACACTGGTGACCAGGGTGACGCAGGCGGGGCGCCTGCGCACGCCCGTCACCCGCGACACCCTCATCACGCTGGCCACCGCGATTGCCTGGGCCGGCGACCAGGGCGCCTACGGACGGCCGGACATCGACACCGAGAGCCTCATCGATGTGCTGCTGCACGGCATCGTCAACTGAGGAGCCCCTGTCCGGCACGCGTCTGCCGGGCATGGGCGACGGCCCGGAGGACACCGTACGGAACACCGGACCAGCGCAGAGCCGACCACCGGTCCGTGCTCGGCCCAAGCCTCGGCTGACCGGGCTGCTCACCGGGGACACCTCCGGCGGACTCCGCATGTGACGGGCGGGACTCCGCATGTAACGGGCGGGGCTCCGCATGTGACGGACTGGCGGCGACCGGCCCGGCGACACCGACCGGAGCCGCGGCTCCGCCCCGGAGCACGCGGAGGGTTGCGGAGGGTTATGGGGCGGGGCCGAGGGCACCGCGGCGCTCTCGACACGGACTCGACTGATACAGACTCAACGTCACAGACCCGGACCGAAACGGATCACGACCACCACGCACCACGGAGGAAGACATATGAAGCGCATCGGCATCATCGGGGTAGGCGAGATCGGCCGAGCCATCGTGGTGGGCCTGTGCAACGGAGCCGACGAGTCCCCCGAGGTGTTCCTCTCCCCCCGGGGGGCCGGCACGGTCGCGGAGCTGTCCGAGCGCTACGAGAACGTACAGGTGTGCGCCGACAACCAGGAGGTGGTGGACCGCTCCGATCTGGTGATCATCGCCGTACGCCGCCAGGACCGGCACGGAGCGCTCGCCGGCCTGAGTGTGGACGACGGCAAGATCGTGATCAACGTGATGGCCGGCGTCGGCAACGACGACCTGCGACAGACACTCGCCACCGACGCCCCCCTGGTACGGGCCATCCCTCTGCCCGCCGTACGCGAGCGCCGCTCCGTCACGGTGACGTGCCCGTCGCACCCGGCGGTGAACGCCTTCTTCGAGCACCTGGGCGGGGTGCTCCCGGTCGAAGACGAGGCCGCCTTCAACGTCTTCTCCGCACTGACGGGGACGCTGACCACCCACTACTCGTACCTCGCCACGCTCACGTCGTGGGCCACCGGCCACGGCATCGACGCCGGTGACGCGGACCGCTACGTGCGCGACCTCTTCCAGGCCGTCGGCCGCGCCCTTGGCGACGGAACCCGCTCCCTGCACCAGCTCGCAGCCGATCATGAGACCCCGAACGGGAGCAACGAGCGGATCCGCACCACGTGGTTCGGCCCGGCCAACTCCGAAGCCCTCAACAAGGCCCTCGATGACCTCCTCGCCGATCTGAAGTAGCCCCGGGGAAGGGCTCGCGCCCGAAGCCGCCCCGTGAGCCGGCCGCGAACCCACGGATGCCCGCCCCCGGAATCAGGGCAACCCACCCTCGGGTTCAGGCTGAACAACCTTCGATCTCCACGGAATCGCGGGCCTCACCGGCCTTGGGGCCGGCAGGAACGGTGGTGAGCTGTAGTGCCGGCTCCGCTTCTCGTCACTCGCGGACAAGCGATTCCCAGGGAAGATCACCGGCACGCCTCACGGGACGGCCGACAGCCACGAATCCCTCTCACAACTCGTTCTCGCTCCACGTCCTTGACCGAGATTGTTCTGAGAAATGCTTGTGAGAGGGTTCGGGGCATGGTCGGCGTCCCCAGCCCCGCGAAAGCGCCGAAGCCGCCGCGCCGAAGGCGACTCTGCCGCCCGTCGCCGCACTCGCCGACGCCCGGCTCGCACCAAGACTGTGCTCAGCGCTCCAATGGCTGTGCCGATGCCCCTCCATCCCCGTCCTCGTTATCCGAACTGGCCGGGGCGCCTCAGACGGCCTCACCGGTCCGCAAGGCTTGGCCGCGGCCGGATGTTGTGGTTGCGGGCGAACAGATTGCCGGGGTCGTACTGACGCTTGACCGCCGCGAGCCGCTCGTAGGTGTGCGTTGGGTAGATCGCGGCGACATCCTCCTCGGCGGCCGAAGTGAGGAAGTTGGCGTAGGCGCCGTTGACGTGCGGTGCGAGTCTCGCCCAGATCGCCTCCAGAGCAGGACGCGCGGCCTCGACGAGCGGCTGCGGACCCGCGACGGTGGTCACGAACATCAACTCCGCCTGGCGATGCGCGTAGGCGGTGGCATCGTCGGGGACTCGGGACACCGCACCGCCGACGCTGCGAACGGCGATGAACGGCGGCCTCTCTGCTGCCCCGGCCTCAGTGAGGATCCGAAGGACCTCGGGCACCGATGCCATGTCGACGAACGCGCTCCGGGTGACCAGTCGGATGCCCGGTGGCGGGGTGGCGCCGTCCACGAGCGTGTCCGCATAGGGTTTCAACGCGACATCGTCGTCAATCACCGTGCCGAGCCGCCGGATCGGGTCGATGGCCTGCGCCGCGAGCTCCGGGTCATCGCCGTCGAAGGCGACGCGGATCTCGACCGGCGCCTCGGGCCCGCCCGCGAAGGGATTGGCGAACTCCGCGACGGAGGTGAGCTCTTCGGGGGCGGTGCGGAGGTGGTCCGCCCACCCCTGGAGCACGGCGGCCGCCTCCGACGCCGGGAAGACGATCCTGCCGTAGAAGACGTCCGTCGTCGGATGTGCCGCGAACTCGAAGGCGGTCACGATCCCGAAGTTGCCTCCGCCGCCGCGAATCGCCCAGAACAGCTCGGGGTTCTCCTCCGCGCTGGCCTGCACGACCTCTCCGCCGGCCGTGACCACCTCCACGGTGACCACGTTGTCCAGCGCGAGGCCGTACTTCCTGACCTTCCAGCCGATGCCCCCGGTCAACGTCAGCCCACCGACCCCGACGCTCTTGGTGTCGCCCGAGGAGATCGCCAGGCCGTGCGGGGCCAGGGCGGTCGCGACCTGGCCCCAGGTGGCGCCGCCGCCGATCCGTACGAGGTGACGTTCCTTGTCGATGACCTCGACGTTCGCGAGCTCGCTGAGGTCGATCACGACGCCGTCGTCGGTGGTGCCGAAGCCTGCAAAGCTGTGGCCGCCACCTCGCACGGCCGGCGAAAGCCCTGCGTCGGCGGCGAATCTGACAGCCGCTCGGACGTCCCCGACGCTCCTGGGCCGCAGAACACAGGCCGGACTACCCGAGGCCAATACCGAGCGACTGGCCGCTGTGTACTCCGCTGCGCCCGGTTCGATGATGTCGCCGCCGAAGTCACGGCGGAGGGTTTCAAGCGCTGAGCTCATGATGTTCCTTCCGAACATAAGAATCTTCGTTCTCCGAACTGGCCGAGCCGGTGGTCGCCGCCCGGCGGTCGGGCGGCGACGTCAAGGGTTTGGCCGGCGTTGGTGAGGGCGATGAGCGACACCGGCGCAGGCGAGCCGCTCCCCGTCGTGGTGCCTTGCGGCAGTCGCCCGCGCGTCGCTCCGGATGGCGGGTCGGTGGGGTGCGTGGGTCTGGCTCGGGTGGGTTGGCTTCCGGGCCGGGCCGGGTTGGCTTCCGGGCCGGACCGGGTCGGTCCGGCCCGACCGGGTGGGGGGGTTTGTTGGTTAGTTCGTCATGCTGGTGAACTGGCCGGGTTGGTAGGAGCCGCCGGGGTTGCGGACGATTACGTTGAGACGGTTGTTTGCGTTGATCATGGCGATCAGGGAGACCAGGGCGGCGATCTGGTCGTCGTTGTAGTGCTTGCGTATCTGGGCCCAGGTCTCGTCGTGGACGCCGTGGTGGGTGTCGGCGAGTCGGGTGCCTTCCTCGGTCAGTGCCAGGGCGGCCCGTTCGGCTTCGGTGAACACGGTGCTCTCGCGCCAGGCGGCGACCAGGTGGAGCCGGAGCGCGCTCTCGCCGGCGGCCGTGGCGTCCTTGGTGTGGCAGTCGACGCAGAAACCGCAGCCGTTGATCTGGCTGGCGCGCAGCATTACCAGGTCCTGGGTGGTCTGGGGCAGCGGTGAGTTCTGGATGGCCAGGGCGACGTTGTAGATCCTCTTGGCGATCTTGGCGCCGAGTTCGTTGGCCATCAGGTCGAAACGGGGTTCCATGAGGTGGTCCTCACTTGCGGGGTTGCCTGCCGCGCCGGTCGTCGGCGTGGCGTGCTGACGGACATCAGATGCCGGTGATCCGGTCTTTGTGACACCCGCGGCGGTGTGAGGTGTGTCACCGGTCGTGGGTGTCACACGGCGGGTGGGAGCGGCGTCTTGTGCGTGTGACACAGTGGAGAGCCGATAGGCGGGAGCCGGCGATGAACGGGCGCAGCGAGAGACCGACGGACACAGCCGGGCCACTCACCCGCGCCGACCCCGCTACGGGCTCCGTGGTGGATGCGGCCACTGAGGCGTTCGTCGGTCACCGCAATCTGTTGTTCACCGTCGCCTACGAGATGCTGGGCTCGGCGGCTGACGCCGAGGACGTTCTGCAGGAGACCTGGCTGCGGTGGGCGGGCGTCGACCTGAGCGCCGTGCGGGACCAGCGCGCCTACCTGGTCCGGATCACTACCCGGCAGGCGTTGAGCCGGCTGCGTACCCTTGGCCGGCGCAAGGAGTCCTACGTCGGTCCCTGGCTGCCCGAGCCGCTGCTCACCACGCCCGACGTGGCCGAGGACATCGAACTGGCCGACAGCGTCTCGATGGCGATGCTGCTGGTGCTGGAGACGCTCACGCCGACCGAGCGGGCGGTGTTCGTGCTGCACGAGGTGTTCGACCTGGCCTACGACGAGATCGCCGAAGCCGTCGACAAGAGTCCGGCCGCGGTCCGCCAGATCGCCCACCGGGCACGGGCGCACGTCGCCGCGCGCCGGCCACGGGGGACCGTTTCCCCGGCCCAGACCCGCGACGCGCTCGAGGCGTTCCAACAAGCGATCGAGACGGGCGACCTGCAACGCCTGCTCGACATGCTCGCCCCGGACATCGTCTTGCTGACCGACGGCGGCGGACTGAAACAGGCCGCGCTGGCGCCCGTCGTGGGGGCCGGCCAGGTGGCCCACGTGCTGGGCAGGATCGCCCCCACCGCGTCGCTGCAGCCGGTACAGGTCAACGGCCACCCGGCACTGATCGTCCGGCTCGACGGCGACATCGACACCGTCATAACGGTGCGTATCGACGACGGCCTCATCACCGGGCTCTACGCCCTGCGCAATCCCGAGAAGCTGTCGTATATGGAACGGGAGATCACGGTGAGCCGCTGAGTCCAGGGCTCTGCCAGCCCATCGACACTTCAGGACACTCCAACAGACCGACCACCCACCACCACCCCGCCAACGACATGGCCCGCACCAACCTGCCGGCCAGGTGCACCCGGGAGATGCTTCATAAGCGGCGCCGTATGGCTCATACCTCTGGAAGGGAGGGATCTGGTTTCCAGGGGTTTGGTGCGGTGATGGACCAGCGTTCATGGTCGCGCCAGGCCCCGTTGATGTAGAGGTAGGCGGGCGACAGCCCTTCGTAACGGAAGCCCAGGCGCTGGGCCAGGGCCAGGGACGCTCTGTTCGCCGGCTGAATGTTGGCCTCCAGCCGGTGGAGTCGCAGGTCGGTGAAGGCGTACTGCAGGGTGACGGTGAGCCCGTCGGTCATGTAACCCCGCCCTGCGGACGGGGCGAAGGCCGCATAGCCGAGGGACGCGCCCTGGTAGCGGCCCCGGATGATCGAGTTGATGTTGACCATCCCGGCGGCTGCGCCGGTCTCCCGGACACGGATCAGAAGACCCAGGTTGGCGCCGTCGTCGAAGCGGCGCATCCAGACCTGGAACTCCTCCGCGGTCGCGGGCAGCTGCATCCATGGCAGGTGCAGCTCCGTGCTGGCCTGCACGAGCGAGCAGAACTCGTCCTGGTCGGAGAGGGTGAGCGGGCGCAGTTCGACCCGTGATGGCATTTCGGACACGGACCAACGTTAGGCCCTGTCATGAGCAGTGGACCGCCCGAGTGATCCATCCGAGGTGATCTTGGTGTGGGTCGTGCTGATTTGACCGCCGCACAGCGGACGGTCCTGGAGCCGTTGCCGCCGGTGAGGGAGAAGTCGGATCGGCCGCTGAAGCTGTCGGCCAGTTCGATGTCCTCGGCCACGTCGGGCGTGGTGAGCAGTGGCTCGGGCAGCGGATCCATGCGACCGAGTACGGCCGGCTGGAGGCGTCCTTTTTTTCAGAGCCGTAGGCGAGAAGCCGATAATGGCCACAGAATGCCTTGAGTGCATTTTCAGGCAGCCAGTCATGCGCTTTTCGAACTCCCTGGACAGGGTAGTCAATCTTGCCTTTTGCGCCTCCTTCTCAGGTGCAGGAGAAGGGATATCCGCCGCACCGCAGCTCTGGGCAGCCGTATTTTACGTAGACATCCGAGGTGTAGCGCTTGACCCTGTAATGAAACTCCTCGCGGATCGGCTTTCCGGGCTGATCCTGATCACCGGATCTAGGGGTCCACGCGAATGGCCATACAGATGTCCTGACAGTTCAAACCGTTGATCACTTGCTGACCTGACGACGTCAGCACGCTGTCATTCGGCGGGGTTGCGGACGGCCGTGGATCGCCTGGCCCGACACGCACGGCATCTGCGTGCGCCCGCCGCGCGGACTTCACTCACCGGCACATCGCGTCGATGAACTCCGAGAAGCCCGGGAACTCCTCTCGCGCCCCCGCCACGATCTCCGCCGCGGAACGGCGCCTTCCCGGCGCGTACCGCTCCGCGATCGCCTGGAACGCCTCGTTCGGCTGCGTCTCACGACCTGGGTCGGCGAATGCCTCTGCCGGCCCCGAACCATCCGCAAACAACCGGAGCAGATCACCGAGATCGCGAGCTATCACGCCGCGTTCACCCTCGGAACCGAGGTAGACGACGGGCTGCTCGGTGATTGACATGCCAGGCCGAACCAGCCAGAAACCCACATAGTCACCTGCCCCGGTGGCGCCGAAAAAGCGGAATTCGCTGCCATCGACCTCTTCGTTACCGGTCCACAGGCGGAACCACCACGCTGTCTTCTCCGGCGCCTCGAACCGTTCGTACAGCTCGAAATCACAACCGCGGGCCTCGTCGGTTTCTTCGTCCCACTCCCACTCAAAGCCGACCTTGGCCACCTCGGCCAAGGCGATGGGTAGGGTCAGATGTTCAGGTGCCTCCGTCATCCTGAGAGGCTAAACCACTCCACATCCGGTAGCGATCTGAGTGCGTTGCCGCCATGGGGGATCATCGCGGTCAGCGGAGCGTGGGGTCAGGGTTCCGCGTGCCGGTCGAGGCCGAGCGTGGCGATGAGGTCTTCGTGGAGCTCGAACCAGACACGATGGCAGGAGTCGACGTCGGTGCGGTCGACCCAGGCGCCCTCCCCGGCTCGGGCGCGCGCCAGGGCCGTGGTGAATCGTGTGTCGTATCCGCGGAACCGTGCGAGAACGTCCCCGAGCCGGTCCGCGAGTGGCGGGAGTGCGCGGTCGATACCGGCGAGCTCGTAGAGGACTCTGGCGTCCCAGGCGGGATCGGAATGGTCGTTGACGGCGAGCCGGTCGCCGGCGGTGGGCCGGAGTTGCCAGTCGGTGCAGGCTCGTAGCAGGAGGGTGTTCAGCGGGAGGAACTCGCGGTAGACGTCACGGACCTCGTCGGCACCGCCGACGCGTGCGAGCTCGGCCGCGAGCCGGCGCTCGTTCTCGGCTCGGCCCAGCTCGGTCAACGACCAGCCTCCGGTGCCGGCGAAGGCGGTGTGCTCGACCCAACCCCACGCCTCGGCGTCGCGCAGCGCCTCTTCCGTCTCGGCCGCGTCGAGCCCGTACCGATGAGCGATCACCGGGGTGTCCGCGAAGCCGGTGATGCGCACGGAGTGCAGGACCAGGAGGCCGGGCGAGGAGTCCCGCGTCACGAGTCGGCGTCCTGTCGTGCTGCCAGGCGGGTGTAGTGCTGCTGGCACGCCTGCGGGGAGTTGAACCCCATCGCGTGCGCCATCTGTGCCCAGGTCAGTCCTGCGCTCCGGGCCATGAACAGCAGGGCGGTTTCGAGCCCTTCGACCTCGGCGCGCGCGGCGGGCAGGAGGGCGAGCGCGCTCAGGATGTCCTCCGGGTCCAGGTCGGCACAGCGCCAGACGGCGAACTGCGCGAGGTCGACCGCCGACGGCGGGACGGGCGGGGGTCGCCACGGACGGGCGTCGAGCGCATCTGCGCCCAGGCCCAGAAGACGCTCACGCGCGTCCTGCTCACGACGGGCCTGGACGTGGTCAGCGTGCATGGTGTGAGCGATGTCCTGCTTGCGTTGCATGCAACTCATGATCCACAATCAACGGAGCGTCGTCAACATTCTGTTGAAAGGTAGGGGTGGATGATCGTCCCCCTCATGGAGGCCGTCGCCGATACCTGCGGAGGCAAGGCCGGCACGCTCGGCACGCTGCTCCGCGCGGGTCTGCCGGTCCCTGACGGCTTCGTCGTCCCGTTCGCCGCTTACCTCGCGGCTGTCCGCGACCTGGACCTCGGGCGGTTCGCCGGCGAGTCGGACGATTTCGACGCGGCGCGGCAGGTGATCGAGGCCCGTCCGGTCCACGCCGCCGTGATCGACGCGTTGGGAGGCGCACTCGACGAGCTCGGCGATCCGCCCGTGGCCGTAAGGTCATCGGCAGCGAACGAGGACACCGGTCAGACATCGGCGGCCGGTCAGCACGAGAGCTTTCTCGCCGTGCACGGAGTCAGCGAGGTCGCCGATGCCGTACGCGCCTGCTGGGCCTCGCTGTTCTCTCCACGCGCCATCGACTATCGAGGGGCCCACGGCCTTGACGACCAGCCTTCCGGCGATCTCGTGATGGCCGTCATCGTCCAGCGCCATCTGGATGCCGAGGTGTCCGGGGTCATGTTCACACCCGCGGATCCGAACGACACGACCGAGATCGAGGCGTCCTGGGGCCTCGGCCCCAGCATCGTCGGAGGCATGGTCACCCCTGACACCTACCGCGTCGCCGAGGACGGGTCGGTCACACGCGCCGTCGCAGACAAACGGACCCGCCTTGACCGGCGCGGCACGCGGCTCGTCATCGGTGACGTGCCCACCCGCGCCCGGGAGCAACCGGCGATCGACGACGCGACCGCCACGCAGCTCGCCAAGCTGGGCAAGGAGATTGCCGCCGTACTCGGTGGACCGCAGGACATCGAGTGGGCGATCGTCGACGGCCGCACCTGGGTTCTGCAGGCACGGCCGGTCACCGCCGCGCCCCCACCGCCGGCATCGCCTTCCAGCGCCTCGGACACCCCAGCCGCCGCGCTCACCGGGACACCAGGCAGCCACGGGACCGTGACCGGCACCGCGAGAATCGTCCGCGGTCCCGGCGACTTCGCGCGCGTGCACCCGGGCGACATCCTCGTCTGCCCCTTCACCGACCCCGCCTGGACGCCGCTGCTGCGCATCGCCGCCGGCGTCATCACCGAAACCGGAGGCGTGCTCTCCCACGCCGCGATCGTCGCCCGCGAGCACGCCATCCCCGCCGTCCTCGGCGTCCCGAACGCGACGAGCAGACTCCGCGACGGCACCGTCATCACCATCGACGGCACCACCGGCACCGTCACGGCGACAGACACGTGAGCGATCACTTCCGTCCCTGGCCGGGAGTCATCGCCCGGATTCGCACGCCGCCGACGTAGCAAGAGCGCCGGCAACCGCAACGGCACGGCCCCGCCCCGTTCGCCGACGATGATCGCACCACCCGGCCGCGCACGGCCTCCTCGGTCTCCGCCGGACCAGGAACCGATCCCCCCCAGACATCCCACCGCCGAACCCACATCTACGGATCGAAAGGAGATGGGGAACGGGCCCGCACGGACACCGCGCCCCTGACCACCAATGGCAACACGACACCTCTATCTAGCACGCCACGGCGCGGCCGACGCGTTTGGGGAGCTCACCGGTATCGGGCACCGGCAGGCGGACCTGCTGGGCGAACGGCTCGCCGGCGTACCGGTCGACGCCATGTGGCACTCCCCGCTACCACGCGCCGTAGCAAGCGCGCACGGACTCGCCCGGCATCTGCCGGACGTGCCCGTGACCGAGGCCGCCGAACTCGTCGACCACGTGCCCTACGTTCCCAGCGCGGCCGAAACGCCCCCGTCCTGGGCCGGCTTCTTCGACGGCTACGACGAGGCCGAGGCGGCCTCGGGCCGAAGGCTCGCCGATGCCCTGGTCGCCCGGTTCGCGAAGGTGCCCGACACGACCACGGAAGGGGCCCAGCCCGACACACACGAGGTCCTGGTGACGCACGCCTATCAGATCGCGTGGCTGGTGCGGCACGCACTGGACGCGCCGCCGTCCCGGTGGCTCGGACTGAACAGCGCCAACACCGCGCTGACGGTCATCGAGTACCGCAACGGCCTGCCGCCCACGATCGTGATGTTCAACGACATGAGCCACCTCCCGACCGACCTGCGCTGGACCGGCTTCCCCGAAGGCATGAGGCCATGAGGTGACTCCTAGCGCCCCAGCGCGGTGCCCCCCCCTGCGGCGCGTAGGCGGCGACCGATCGAAACATCGGCACGAAATCCGCGATAGTGGGGTTTAGTGCCAATGTTTCCGAGGGCGCGCCGTCGTCAGACTGCTCTCCATGACCGACGCACCCCACGCCCGCACGGCCGCCGTCCATATCCTCGCCACCGGCTACACCACCTCCACAGGACTCGGCGTGGCCGCGACCGTGTCCTACGTCACCGAGGGCGACCTCAGAATCGTGGTGGACCCCGGCATGGTCGCGAGCCAGTCAGTGATCACCGACGCGCTCGCCGGCCTCGGCCTCACGACGGACGACATCACCGACGTGGTGCTCAGCCACCACCACCCCGACAACATCCTCAACGTCGGCCTGTTCGGCCAGGCGCGGGTCCACGACCACAAGGCGATCTACCGGGGACATGAGTGGATGGACCGGCACGCCGAGGGCTACGAGTTCTCCCCGTCGCTCAAACTGCTCGCCACCCCCGGCCACGGCGCCGAGGACATCACCCTCCTGGCCGGCACCGCCGAGGGGGTCGTGGCCTGCGCGGGCGACCTGTGGTGGCGGGCCGACGGCCCCGCCGACGACCCGGTCACCATCGACCGCCAGATCCTGCGGGCCAGCCGAGAGCGCGTGCTGGCCGTCGCCGACCTCATCGTCCCCGGCCACGGCACACCCTTCACCCCGACCGCGGCCACCCCTCGCTGACGCCCGGCAGCGCCCGAGGTCAGCGGCTGGACCAAGACCTCCACCGACCCCCGCCCCCGCGCCGTCGCCGTCGGCCGGCTCGCCTCCGGCGGCGACATCATCGAAGCCGGTACCCCGCCCTACCGCCTCGCCGGACAGAGGCTCGAATGTCCGTGACGTACAGGCAGGTCAGCACTCGGGCCGTCATCCACGGCAGACCCGCGCCGACCGTCATCGTGGTGAACCGTTCCTCCAGCTCGTGAACCGCCTCGGGGTCGAGCCCGTACGCGTCGACTTGCGGCAGGCGGGACCTCGGCCGAGGTCGGCCTGCGGCGGCGAGCGCACCCTCGGGCCGCCTGCTGCGCCCGGTCGGCCCGGTAGCCGCCCAGGCCGCCGTTGCGGGCCGCCTCCCGGGTGACGGTGGAGCCGGGCCTGTCCAGACCCCCGGCGACCTCGGTGCAGGTGAGTCCTTCCGCCGGCCCTCGGCGATCTTCCGCCGTTCCTGGTCGGTCGGTCTGCCTCCGGGCACCGGTCTTGCCTCCAGGCATCGGTGTTGCCTCCGTGCCACGTCTGCCAGGGTGGCCGGTATTGCGTTCGCAAGCATCTCATTGCAAACAGGTCGAGGTTGAACTTGCATTCATCCTCATTATCATTGCAAGAATTGACGGCTTTGACCTGCGAGTTTGCGGCTTTTACTGATTTCTAGATTGACGAATAAGTGAAAGCTAGTTAGCTTTTAGTCATTCGCAAACAGCGGTGTGATCGGAGCCGCCCGAACAGGGGCTGCTCGTCGCCGTGATCGGAGCCCTCATGACTTCCTTCCTCACCCCCTGGCGTACCTGGCACCGTCCACTGGTGGTCTGCGCGCTCCTCATGCTGGGTCTCGTGCCGGCCGCCGGCGTCGGGCTCGTGGTGGACGGCCGGACCCTGCTGGATGAGTCGGTGTGGGTCAAGCCGCTCAAGTTCGGCTTCGCCTTCGCCCTCTACGCCGCGACCCTGGCGTGGCTGCTGACCAAGCTGAGCAAGGGAAGGCGCCTGGGCTGGTGGGTCGGCACCGTTTTCGCGCTGGCCGCGATCACCGAGGTCGGCGCCATCACGATCCAGGCCGCGCGCGGCACTTTCAGCCACTTCAACGCCGACCAGACCGATGCGGTCACGCTGGCCCTGGTCCCCATCCTCACCTACGGCGTGATGACCATCCTCATCGCGCAACTGATCATCGCGATCGTCGTGCTGATCCAGCGGACCGGCGGCCCGGCCCTGAACCGGGCGATCCGCGCAGGGCTCGGGCTGGCCACCTTCGGCATGCTCGTGCCGATCTACTGGCTGGCCGCCGAGATCCACCCCCGCACGGTGACCGACGCCAACGGCGACCAGGTGCCGATGTACCAGGGCCACGGCATCGGCGACCCCGACGGCCACGGCATGCCCCTGACCGGCTGGAGCGTGACCGGCGGCGACTTCCGGGTGCCGCACTTCTTCGCCCTGCACGGCATCCAGGTGCTCCTCCTGCTCACCGCGGTGCTGGCCGCCCTGGCCGCCAAGCGTGCCTGGCTGCGCGCGGAGAAGGTCCGAGCCCGCCTGGTCGGCACCGCCGCCCTCGGCTACGGCGGCCTGGTCGCGATCGTGACCTGGCAGGCGGTGCGCGGCCAGTCCCTGATCCATCCCGACGCCCCGACTCTCATCGCCTTCGCCGCACTGACGCTGATCACCGCGCTGGCCGCCGTAGGGGTGATCGCCGCCGCCAAACGAGTCTCCGCGGCCACGTCCGAGCCTGCACGGCATCGCCAGATGGCGCGCTGAGAACCTCCGCCCGACCCGATCTGTGCTCGGGCCCATGTGGGCCCGAGCTTGCTGAAAGGAACTGAAATGACCGGAACTCCTTCTGTCAATGCAGGGCTGATCATCGCCGCGTTGGCCGTGACGGCGTCCACGATGGCGACCCCCACGGCATCCGCGGACACCGCTCCCGGTCACCCCGCGGTGCAGCGCGCCCTTGACGCTGCCGTGGCCAAGGGGGGCGCCCCCGGCATGATCGCCGAGGTCCGCGACCACAGGGGGACGTGGTTCGGCTCAGCGGGCGTGGCCGACACCAAGACCGGCCGCAAGCGACAGCAGCATGAGCGGTTCCGCATCGGGAGCACCACCAAGGCGTTCACCGCCACCGTGGTCCTGCAGCTGGTCGCGGAGCGGAAGCTGAAGCTCGACGACACGGTGGAGAAGTGGCTGCCCGGCCTTGTCCAGGGCAACGGGTACGACGGCCGCGAGATCACCATCCGGATGTTGCTCAACCACAGCAGCGGGATCTACAACTACGGCAACGACGAGGAGTTCTTCGGCAAGGGCGTAGGTGACGCCTGGTACGAGCACCGCCACGACTCCTACACCCCCGAGCAGCTGGTGAGGATCGGCCTGGCCAACGCCACCGGGCCCTACTTCGATCCGGGCAAGGGCTTCGGCTACTCCAACACCAACTACTACCTGGCCGCCATGATCATCGAAAAGGTGACGGGAAGGACCTACGGCCAGGAGCTCCACCAGCGCGTCATCCGCCCGCTCGGCTTGACCGGAACCTACCTGCCGGGAAGTGAGGCGAAGATCCGCGGTACTCACCCCCGGCACTACTCCGTCCTGTTCTCCCAGGCCCCCAACCCCAAGATCCACGACGCGACCGAGATGAACCAGTCCTTCTCCTGGGCGGCCGGCGGCATCGTCTCGACCACCGGTGACCTTCAGCGCTTCTTCCGCGCGCTGCTGGGCGGACGCCTGCTGCCGCCCGCCGAGCAGCACGAGATGTTCGACAACCCCGTCGACACCAGCGTGAACGGCAAGGCCTACCCGTGGATCCCCGACACCCGCTACGGACTGGGAGTCTTCACCCAGAAGCTGTCGTGCGGCGTCGCGGTCTGGGGCAACGGCGGCGCGACCTACGGGTCGTGGAGCTACGCCATGGGCTCCCGCGACGGCAAGCACCTGCTGGTCAGCCAGGTCAACGGCGACTGGAGCGGCCTGAGCGTCCTCACCGACGTGCTCGACGCCGAGTTCTGCCCGGCCACGTCCCGATAGCCGCCACCACGCCGTAGGACGCGGGGGCGGCCCAGGAAGGCGCCGCCCCCGCCGCCGAGATACTGGTAGGCGCCCGCATCGTCCGGGCCCCCTTCGCCGCGGGCCACCGGCCGACACGCCTTCTCCGCCGGCTCCTACCACGAGGTGCTGG